>JBGTDP010000191.1:0-15401 GCA_041748255.1 Thermosynechococcaceae cyanobacterium
AACTACTCTGCGATTGACTACTGTTCCTTTAACAGGTGAGCAAATTCGTGAGGGCCGTCAGGCTAAAGGCTGGAGTCAGAGAAAGCTAGCAGGCTGGATAGGGGTAAGCGATGTACTGATCGGTTACTGGGAGAAGGGAAAGCGAATTCCTTCGTCAGAAATGGAGATCAAGCTCAGAGGGATACTGCAAATTCAAAAATAGCGAGTTGTAGAGATCCTGCTAGGAAATTTTAAAAGCTGTCCCTTGAAAGTTAGCAAATCAGTCTTGTGCTGTTAGCAAAGTTGTTAGCAAACAAATAGTTTGAAAAAATGGCATCAAATCCTTGCTTCGTAAAGATTTGAGTGTGCTAACAAAATCTCTAGTATCCCCCGACTTCCCCTCTAGTATCCCCCGACTTCCCCTCTAGTATCCCCCGACTTCCTTTTTTTAAAACCTTTGCAGGGAGAGAGTTTCAGTGGGGTGCTAACTCCCTGATCAGTCTGATAAGACTGATCAGTTAGCAAAGACTATATTTTTAGTTCTGTCATTATGCACACGATTCCTGCTGCAAAAGGGTTTCGTGCGCCCCATGGTCAACCCCCTCTTTAGAACAAGTTCTACAACCGGCCCTCTAGTCGGACCTAACAAACTTCTTCCTGCCCAACTGCCCGCCGCCCGCTTTGCCAGCCTTTGGCACCCCTGGGATTTTATTCAAGCCCCTATCCCCGCTCTTGGTCATAAGCCTAACTGGGAACGGATCACCACCTATCCGCTTGAACCCCGGCCCCTGTTCCGGCGCTGGCGCAGCACCGCCCACCTAATCGGCGTCAGCTTTGGCGACACCACCCAGTACTGCCTCCTGGATATTGACCTCCACAGCCAATATCATCCTCAGAGACATCCAGAAGCCCTCAGAAAGCTTTTATTTGTTCTAGAGGGCATTGGCCTGGTTCGACCCCTTATCGTTTGTTCTAGCGCCTCAGGGGGCCTGCACATCTACTTCCCCCTTCCCGATCCCGTCAAGACCTTCCACCTGGCCCATCTGCTACGGCAAACTCTAGAACAAGCCGGACTAGAGATTAAAGCCGGACAACTAGAGATCTTCCCCAACACCAAGACCTGGAAACCCCAAGGTCAAGGTATTAGCCTCTACAACGCCCACCGTCTCCCCCTCCAGCAAGACTCCTACCTCCTAGACACCGACCTTAACCCCCAGAGCAACCATCTAGAACCCTTCCTGGCCCAGTGGGACCTCGCCGCCAACCACCAGGACCCAGAAACCCTAGAACAAGCGATCGCCAGCCTGCGCATCCAGACCAAAATCACCCCCCTCAACCAGACCCGCAGCCGTAAAGCCGAAGACTGGTATCAAGATGAAAAAGCCCGCATCCAGCAAGGCTGGACTGGTCCCAGCCAGACCAACAGCCTACTCTTGTCCATCGGGCGCTTTGGCCGTGTCTTTGAAGGCTTAGCCAGTCAAGAGCTTCTAGACTACATGGTTCAGACCGCCACCCAGCTCCCCGGCTACCAGCAACACTGTCAACACCGGCACCAGATCCAACAACGCTGCCAGGACTGGCAAACCCAGATCGAAGCCTGGTACACCCCCTACCGCTCCCATCCCTCCCGAGAGCAACCCAAAGGCCCCAGCAACGAAACTCGCTCCCAGCAGGCCCAAGAGCGAATCAAAGCCGCCGTCGCCACCCTAGAAGAGCAAAACGAACTCCCAGCAGGCATCCGTAACCGCACCCAAGCGATCGCCGCCCAAGGGATTAGCCGCCAGACCCTCTACAAGTACAAACACCTCTGGCATCCTGACTACTACAGCGCGTGTGAACCACTTACTGAAAGCTCAGAACCCTTACAGAACAACTTGATTCACACCCCCCCTATAAGAAGTTTAGGCACATCTGACTTTGAGGCTTCTCTCTCCTCTCCCCCCAGTCAGCATTTGGTTGCTCAGAATCAAAAGAAGAAAGAATTTCAAACAACAAACAAACCTCAAACCTGGGCTGAGGTTTTGCCTTTACGCTCATCTGTTCCCAAGCAAGACCCTCTCGTTCAAATGCCTGAACTTGGATCTGCTGGACTTCTAGAGCAGGTTCGACAGGTGGTTGCCTTAACGCCGGTGCTTAAGAAGGCGGTTCTTGACTCTCAACCGCAAGTGGTCCTCAATGCTCTTCAAGCCCTTCAGGAGCGTCAGCGAGTCTCTTCCCTCAACAACCCGATTGGTTTTCTGCTGCGGGCTATTCAGCAGCACTGGGAGCCTAATCAGACCTCACCATCGCACCCTGCAAGTCAAGTTTATACTGCTGCAGATTTTGGCTATCGACCGGCTCCGGGTCCTGGTGATCCCATGAGGGAGCTACGGCGGCAGCAGCGGCTAGAAACCTTGAGGTGGTGGATCACTAGTGGGCAGAGCGATCGGGTTGTCCAGTCTCTTAAACAACATCCGCAGTGGGGAATTGACTTTGATGAAGTCAACTCATCTTTTGGTTCTGATTAGGCTCCAATTCTTTCGCGACTGAGCTAATTTCTGTAGTTCTAAGTCAAATCTACTAATTCGAGCCTAATTTGTTTATCCACTACCTTGGCGGCCCGTTCGAGCGTGTCTAGGGTTAGAGACGGATATTCTGGGTTGAGGAGTCGATTGACAGAAGCTCGGCTAGTACCCATAGCCTTTGCCATGGCTGTTATACTAAGTTCCTTCTTCTTCATTGCCTGACTGACCTGCCAAGCAATCACCCGCTTTAGGGCCAGAGCGTTGGTTTGGGCTAGAGTACCTTCTGCTTCTAGAAGATCGTTTAGAGTGGAGCCGAGGTGGGGATTGCTGTTCATGATTTTCCCTCCAGTTTGCGCTTGCGATCTAAAGCCACCTCTAATTCCTGCTGAGGAGTCTTCTGTGTTTTCTTGATGAATCCATATAGCAAAATCATTTCATCTTCATAGATACAAAAGAAGACCCGTGCAATTCGGCGGCCTTGAGGTAAATTTGTGCGAATCTCAAACAGTCCCTTGCCTAATGGCCGACAAGTAGGCATCCCGATTGGCCAGCCATATTCCACAGTCTTGATATCAGCACCAATCAGGAATCTTTCTTTCCGATCTAGGGACTTCAGCCAATCACGGACTGGCTCAGTTCCAGCTTCGGTCTGATAGAACCTGGCAGGGATGCGCTTATCTTCATCAGTCATCTACTGCACTTGTATCATTTTTGGTACATCTTGATCAACCCATAAGCAGTGGCTCAATGAAGTTTTGAGGACTTCGTGGGTCAGGAGGGGGTCAAATAGTTTTTGAAGTAGTTTGGAATGTTCTCCAGTGACTGTTCTGCTGTTCTATTGAGATTTAGAGAATGTGTTTTTCCTCTCACAGAATCTATTAAAGTCAAAAAGTTGTAGAGGCTAAAATTTGAAAGCAAGGAGTCATCCGGCAAGGAGCAATGGCGAATGGTTCAAACACCGCCCAAGTCCATCCCGCTAGAAGCGTTTCTGCAACTGCCAGAAACTCAACCTGCCAGTGAGTTTATTGATGGACGGATTTTTCAGAAGTCTATGCCCCAGGGAGAACACAGCACCATCCAGGGTGAATTAGTAGCGGTTATCAATGCAGTCACAAAACCTGAGCGCATCGCCTGGGCCTTTCCAGAACTCCGCTGTACGTTTGGTGGACGCTCGATTGTTCCTAACATTGCCGTGTTTACCTGGAAACGTCTTCCCACCAATCCAGATGGCACGATTGCCAATATCTTCGACTCCCATCCCGACTGGATTATTGAAATCCTCAGCCCTGATCAATCTTCTACCAAAGTCACTGCCAAAATCCTGCACAGCCTCAAGCAAGGCAGTCAGCTAGGCTGGCTAATCGACCCAGCAGAACGCTCTGTGCTGGTCTACCCCCCCAAACAACAACCCGAGCTGCTTGAACAACCAGATGACGCTCTACCTGTTCCTACCTTCGCCTCAAAACTGCGACTGACGGTCGGACAAATGTTTAGCTGGCTTAAGGTACGGTAATCTCTTGCTGATGTAAGGTTAATTCTCTCTAGGACATTGGGAGTATGGTTAACTATGTTGAGCATAGCTTCCGCATTCAAACGAATCTGCTTGCTAATGGTGCTCGGAGCAGGTTTAGCAATTGCCTCCCTGGAGTATAAGCAGCCAGCTAACTGCCAGCAGCTCTGTATCCAAGCCCCCTGTCAACCAGGTGAAGTCGTTCCGGCGAGCAGCGGGCAGGCTTCCCCTTACCCGTCGTTCCTGATGAACTAGCTGGTTCGTCCCCAACCAGCAGCTGGGGCAAAGTTGACAGTGCCGATTACTCCACCGGTTTCTACGTTGGAGCCTTTGCCTTCAACATCTTGTTTTATAGCTCCTTCCTCTGTCTAGCTTGGAGACTGATCATCCTTGGCAAGCAATTGATCTGAATCCTGAAATTCACAAACACCCTAAACAATCCCCAAGTGTCTGCTCAGGTTTTGCCTTTACTCTCGCCTAATTCTCCAAGTGAACCCTGAAGTAGATCGCTAAAGATTAAGATAGGTAAAGCTTTGCCCGTTTGCCACTTTCCCTGAGCCTGGGGTATTGCGGGGACTAACAGGGCAAACCCAAGTTCAAAGGCTGGATTAGGCTCCTTACAGCTTTTGAACAGACTAATTCTAGCAAAAGATTAAGCAGGTTGCTGGTCAGTCTGAGCGTGATTCTGTCCTACCGAGGCTAATGCTATGAATGATTAGAACTATGATCAAAGTGGTGAGTGGAGTAATCATCAAAGTGGTGATTAACTAACTCTCTTATTCGCTGCTCTTTGAAAGAAATTGCCGTGACCGCTCTTACCCTAAACCTAGACCCCATTGCTCACCTGACAGATGAGCAGTTTTATCAACTGTGTCAGGCTAATCAGGATGTAAGATTTGAACGCACAGCTGAGGGGCACCTGATTGTTATGCCACCTACGGGATGGGATACAGGAGAGCGAAATCTTGATATTGAAGGTCAGCTCTGGCTGTGGAATCGACAAGCCAAACTGGGGAAAGCTTTTAATTCTTCGACTGGATTTATCCTTGCCAACGGTGCAGCTCGCTCCCCCGACGCCGCCTGGGTCGAGCGAGATCGGATTGAAGCAATCAATCCTGACCCAGAGAAATTTCTTCCCTTAGCCCCTGACTTTGTTGTGGAGCTGCGCTCAGTCACTGTTAGCCTTAGGCCCCTTCAGCAGAAGATGCAGGAGTATAGTGAAAACGGGGTTTGTCTAGGTTGGCTGATTGATCCCAAAGAACGGAAGGTAGAGATTTACCGCCCTGGCTATGCTGTTGAAGTCTTGGAATCTCCTACCAGTCTTTCCGGGGAAGATGTGTTGCCGGGATTCACACTGGACCTTGAGGCAATTCTGAAGTGAGATGCTTGGCCTAGAAGACGGGTTGTCCGATCTGCGTTCCCTTGTTAGCAGCGATCGCTCTTGTCTCAATAAAATTGTGTGGGCTTCATGGGTGGGCAGGGAGTCAAGCTGATTGGCTGGACTCCTCAGATTTAGGAGTAACTTGTGGGATTCCCAACAGTTTTCCTAACCTTGAATTTTGGAGGAAAGCTTGTCGTTGTGCATGAGTCGTCGGAGCCTGATAGCCTGCTTTGACCTCTTCACTAGTTAGAGGCACTGGGATTTCCCCATTGAGCTGATTGTCTGCGGCAGAATGCTTGTGCTGCTGATCTTGTGAACCTGAAGGCATAGCCATCTTCTCCGG
Organism: Thermosynechococcaceae cyanobacterium; assembly: GCA_041748255.1. GTDB lineage: Bacteria > Cyanobacteriota > Cyanobacteriia > Thermosynechococcales > Thermosynechococcaceae > JBGTDP01. Next base: position 5,718 of record JBGTDP010000191.1, read on the forward strand.
GGGCAACTGTGACAGGTTCCAGATACTCCATCTGAATCCTGTCTCTATAGTATCGAATAGCTTCGGCTAGAGAAATCAGAAAGACTAAGGTCTGATCCTCGTCTACTGAGCAGGCACGAAGTGCCATTTGTACTGCATACCAAAGGAGCCACCGACCTACAGGCTCCACAAAGCGATCTGCCGGGTTTGCCTCTAGTTGCTCAACCTCCAAGAACGCTGGTATTCCTGGGTAGGGATAGAGACCATAACGCATCAGTCCCAGTACCTGGTCTTCGTAAACAAATTTGATAATGCCCTGGTAATTGAAGTCTGAGCTAGACCATATACCAGGCCAATCAAAGCTCCATTCCCTTGGTACATCAGCTGGAGTTGCCGGAAGTAGGAAAGCTCGCTGGATGTTTCCTGAGCTATCTAAAACATTTGCCTGGAATTTTCCAATGTGGATCATTTAATTTTTCTCGGAACCTGTGAGCAGCATAAATTTATGCACACCTCAAAAAGTGAGCAATCATTTAGGTTCCCGAATCTCACTCAACGGCACCGTCACCGGAGCCTGGTCAGGACTATGGGAAAGCACAAATACCCCTGTCTTTCCCTCCACCCGTTCCAGGCGCAGAACCTTATCCAACGACTTTCCAATCACGTAGTACATCTGTCCCACCTGAGGACTCTCCGGCACCGGCAGCGCCTTAACCTGCGTCCTTGATAGTCCACTATTTACATGTCCACTGCCAGACTGACCTTCTTGTTTCTGATTCGCTGACCCCTCCCCCTTACTCCTTGGCTTACGGCCCGAACCAGACCGCCTCTGCTTTGCCTCCGAGAAATACTGCTTCAGGGTTGCTGGGGCAATCTCAATTCCCTGTTCCTTGAGAACGACACTAATCTCTTTATAGGTATAGCCCCGGCCCAATAACTTACTAATCTCGCCACCCATCTGATGGACTGCCTCTCTCAAAGTAAAACTCTGCTTCTCCTTCTTCGGTAAACCTTTCATTCTCTCCAACGTTGCCTCAATCTTGGTCTTACTAACTTCCTTTGGCATTTCAACTTAATCCTCATAGATTTATCTACAATCACACATAATATAAAGAGCTAAACACCAAACTGAAAAAGCTCCTCCCCTTCATTCACTCCTGGAAGAACGACTCCTACAACACTTCAAACCTTAATCACAGCTCACTACGCTCGCTATTTGGTGTACTCAGGGGCTAGCGCCCCCGAATCCAAAGCGTATACTTGCTCATATACAGAGCCCGAAACTAGGACTTTCACACCTTACTCAATTTCTCAAAATTGTGGTAAAGTTGCCCCAACCCGGCTTCACTACTGGGAAAAAGAATGGTCATTTCCGCCGCCAACCTCAAGACCTGTGCCCAAGCTGCTCACTACTACGAGGCAGACAACTACTACGCCAAAAACCAGGGGATTGAGCATAGCCAATGGTACGGTAAAGCCGCCCAAACCCAAGGACTCCACAACCAAATTACCCCTTCCCAATTTGAGGCCGCTCTTCATGGTCAAGCCGCCAACGGAGATCAACTGATTGCAGATCGCCGTAACCGCAGACCCGGCACTGACATCACCTTCTCCGCCCCCAAATCCGTCAGCCTCCAAGCCCTGGTCTACGGAAAACAAGAAATAATCGCCGCCCACACCAAAGCCGTTCAACTTGCCCTCGACTATATTGAACGGGAATTAATTCAATCCCGGCTTACCCACAACAAACAGACCCACAGCGAGAGAACCAGCAACTTGCAAGCTGCTCTCTGGCTGCACGACACCAGCCGTAATCTTGATCCCCAATTGCACACCCACGCCGTTATTCTCAACCAGACCCAGTGTAGTGATGGCAAATGGCGGACCATCGACAACTCCCAAATCTTTCAGCACCAGCTCCTGGTGGGAGCGATCTATCACAACGCCCTGGCCCACGAACTGCATCAGTTGGGCTATCAAACCCACTGGAACCCAGATCACACCTTTGAGATCAGCGGCTATACCCCGACTCAGCTTGAAGCCTTTAGCACCCGCCGCGCCCAAATTATTGAACGAGTAGGAGCCGATGCTAGCGTCCAAAAACGCGCCCTGGCCACCCTGCAAACCCGGCAGAAAAAGCAGTTTAATACTGACCGCGATCTACTCCAGCACCAGTGGCAAGTGCAAGCCCAAGCCGCCGGAATCAGTGCCATCTCCACTGCCTCTCCCAACCTCCCTCCCTCTCACCGACAACCCATTCTTCAAACCGCCCAAGCCATCCTCCTGCACCAAGACTCCGCCTTCAGCCATAAGCAGCTTTACCGAGAAGCCCTGCGCCAGAACCAGGGGATCTTACCCCCCACCGACATCGAACAAGACATCCAACGGCAGCGACTAGAGCAGCAGCTACTCCTGACCACAGACCAGCGCTACACCACTCCCCAGGCCCTCCAGCGCGACCGCCAGATGATCCAGATCGCCAGACGCGGCCAAGGCACTCAACCTGAGATCTCAACCCCTGAAGCCCTCCAGCAGATTTTCCAGTCGCTCACCTTCACCCCCGGCCAGCAAACCGCCCTGGAACTGATTGCCACCACTCCCGACCGGGTGATCCTGGTCCAAGGAGACGCCGGGACCGGCAAGACCTATGCCTTGAGCGCCCTCAAAGACCTAGCTCCCCCCAATACCCTCCGAGGACTTGCTCCTAGTGCTGCCGCCGCTCAAACCCTAGAAACCGAAACTGGCATCCCTGCCCAGACCCTTGATCGCTACCTTCTGAATACCAACCCTTCTGACAACCAAACCCTAATTGTTGATGAAGCCGGTCTGATCTCCAGCCGCCAGATGCTCAGCCTCCTGCAAAAAGCTGAACAAACCCACAGCCGCCTGATTCTGATTGGGGATACCAAACAACTCAGCAGCATTGAAGCCGGAGGCCCCTTTGGCTTGCTGCAACGCTCCGGCATCCCCACCGCCTTTATGACTGAAGGCCGTCGCCAACAAGACCCCCACCTGAAAACCATCACTGACCTGGCTGCCCAGGGCCAGATTGCCCAGTCATACCAACACCTAGAGCAAACCAACCGAATCACCCAGATCCCAGATCCTGAAGCTCGGATCACCGCCGTTGTCCAAGACTACCTGAACCGCAGCCCCGAAGACCGGACCCAGACCCTGCTCCTGGCCGGGACTAACGCCGAACGAGAAGCCATCACCCAAGCGATCCGTGAAGGTCTCAAAGCTGAAGGCAGTCTCAGCCCCCAGAGCCTGACCCTGGAAGTCCTCAAACCCAAATACCTAGATACCTGGGCCAAGAAACAAGCCACCTACTACGAACTCAATGACACGATCATTTTTGGCGTCAACTATAAGCACTTCACCCAGGGTCAACCCTACCGCGTCAGCAGCATTGATCCCCAGACCAACAGCCTCACCCTCACCGACTCCCAGGGTCAAACCTACAACAGCCCCTGCAACCAGCACGTCAACCGCCAAGTTTACCAGCCCCGTCTCTTAGAACTTGCCATCGGCGACCAGGGCCGCTTCACCAAAAACAGCCACCACCGCAAACAGATCAACGGCCAGCCCTTCCGGGTCACCGCAATTAACCCCAGCTCCAGCGAGATTACCCTTGACACCAAAGGCTGGGAAACCACCTTCAAAGCCCAGGACCTCTACTTCACCGACCACAACTACGTCAGCACCACTTATGCCGCCCAGGGCAAGACCCAAGATAACGTGATCTGGTGTGTGAATACTGCCCACCCCCAGGCCCTGGGCAAAGAAGCCTACTACGTTGCCGTCAGCCGGGAGCGCCACGACCTCAAGATTTACACTGATGATCCCGTTGCTCTGAGACAAGCGATTCTGACCAGCCGTGCCAAAACCAATCCCAGTGAGCTGCTGCCTGCTCCTTCCCCCTCCTCTCAGAAACCAACACCGGCGACCCCCCCAGCTCCAGCTTCTCAAGCTATCCCTGAGTTCCCAAAACCACAGGCAGAGCAACAGCCAAAACTGTCCTCCTTTGCCGTCACCCCGAAAGAGTTGGCTACCGCTATCCGTACCACTCAAGAATTACAAGAGATTGAACAACTAGCGGAATGCCTTCAGGCCATCAACGATCTGTTTATCCAGCAACAGCCAGCCCCCCAGCTGGAACTACTCCCGTTTACTGTCACCCCTGCAGACCTGGCTGCTGCCATCGGCAACACCCAAGAGCTGCAAGCATCTGAACAACTGGCAGAGCCCCTTCGGATGCTCAACAATCTTCTTACTGACAGGCCGCAATCAGAAATCGAGTCCTGGCAGCGTTTGGTTACCCCCCTGGCAAATGCGATTGTCCAGCACCGCGACCAGGTAGCCCTCCTACAGCTAGAACCTTCCCCCTTTGCCATTACCCCTGCCGATCTGGCCGCTGCCCTCTGTAATACCCAAGAATACCAGGCGATCTCGCAACTGGGGCAATCCCTTCAGGCTCTCAACCATCTTCTAATCCAACAGCCGCAACCGCCAGAAATTGACACCTGGAAGCATCTCCTCACCCCCCTAGCCAAGGCGATCTTTGAGCACCGCGACCAGATTGCCCTGGACGCTGATTCTCAGCTCAACCAGGCCCTCCAGCAGTTAACTCAACACCTGGACGCTTACCAAGCCACATCCTTGCCCCAAGCCCCCCAGAACCCCTTCGACTTAACCCCATCCGAAACCCCAACCCCAGTCCCTGATCCCCCCTCCCAAACCTCAGTTCCCTCTCACCTCCAGGAGCAACCCCTTGAGCGAACCCAACCTCACACCACCAGAACCGATCACCCCCGAAACCTTTCAGGCTCTCTTGACCACAGCTTTGACCCCCCTGCAGGAGAGAATCAACCAGCTCGAATCGAGCCACACTCGTTTAGAACAAGGGCTAGAGAACTTTCTGAAGGAATTAGTCGAGCAGTTGAACACCAACAAGCCGAGCGGCTTGCAGGAGCAGTTGAAGAGCTTAACCATCACCTTGAAAGATGTCGGTTCTCGGCTCAAGGAACAGAGAGACTCCGAAGCGCAATTGACCGCCGCCATCAATCAATTACAGACCACCCTCAACAACCCGGAATCAGAGAACATCTAACCTCCCTGGCCGCCGCCATCGAGCAACGAGCGATTGAGACAGACCCGGCTCTCAGTCAAGCCCTGACAGCCCTGGCCGACAATCTGGAAGCCCTCCACCCACCGGCTCACCGGGAAGCGACTGCGCAGCTCACCGCTAGGATTACTGGCTATACCCAGCAGCTTGTCAGCCAATCGCTGCCAGTCAGTTCCCCCTCCCCAAATCTAAGTGACTCAGTCCTAACCAGGGTAGACTTACCAGAACCCATTGATCTAAATCCCGACTCAACTCAAGATCAGGGTGTTAAAGCCTTCCCTGATAATCATCAAGCCCAACTCTCCCTTAACCTTGGAGTTCCCGATGAGCAACCCAAGCAGTCCCGACGGCAACCGCGATCTCCCCGACAACAGCCGCAGCCTCGAACTCCCATCTCCCCCCAGCCAGATCAACCAACTCAGCGGCGAGATCCAGACCCTCAAGAAACAGCTGCGGCAAGTGCTCAACCGCCTAACAGCAGGCCAGCAGCAGGAACTCCTGAATCCTCCCGAACTCCAGAGCCAATTGCAAGCAATCCAACAGACCCAAGCCCAGCAGGAGCAGACCCTGGAGAAATTGGCGACTGGCTTACAGAGCTTGGGCAGTGGTTTACAGACCTGGGCCAACCGCAGCGAGAAAATCGAGAGCCAACAAACCCAATTACAGCAGAGCCTCCAGGAGATCCAACAGAGCGTCCAGACCTGGCAGGACCAGATAGGGCACCAAGACCAGAGCGAAGCCCAACAGATGAGCGCCACCCTGAAGCAACAGCTCGAGCTCCAGGACCAGACAGTCCAAGCCCTAGCCCAGACTTCGCAGGAATTGCACAACAGCAGGCAGACCTGGCAGAGCAACTTCGAGAGCTTGCACAGCACCGTCAACAGCTTGCAGCGGACCCTGCCCAAACGGGGGGAGTTCCCCCTGACCCTGCTTCTGGACGGGCAGACCGTCACCTACCGGGGGATACTGACGATGTTCGGAATCTCAGCAGTGATTACCAGCACAATTCTCTGGATGCTGATCCAAGTGTGGCCTCCCAGGGTTCTGAGCCGAATCAACCGCAGAGTCAACAACATCGAGATCCAGAACAAGCGACTCAACAACCGGACCAACACCCTAGAGATTCTGCTGCGACGAATCGAGCGGTAGAGGCACCACCCCAACAGCCAGACCTAGCAGACCTAAGTGATCAGGAACTGGTCAACCAAGTTCTAGCTCTCAAACAATGGCAAAAGAGTCGTCCCTACGAACCCGTCCCCAGTCATGGTCTGTGTCTCAAGCAGCAAATAGAAAAGCTGCAACAGCGCCAAGCCCGCTATCAAAAAGTTGAACATCGAGAAACCGAAACCCTCAATCAACTAGGTAAGCCCCGCTCCCTACTCAACCCCTTTGGCCCCAGTGCTGAGAGAATCAAGACCCACCAGGACCAACTTCGAGATGCCCAAGTTAGCCTTCTGAACATCCAGCAAGAGCTCAAACAAGCTCGCCTCCCTTTCGAGTGCTGGAAACAGGAAGTCAGAACCTATCTGGCCTGGAAACAAAACCCCAATACCCCGGCCATGGAAGAATTGGCAGCAGTCATCCAAGCCCCCCCAATCCAACAGCGGCTCCAGGACATCAACCAGCGCCAGCACTTCCACATTGCCGCCCAGGTGATCCTGGACCTTCAGGGTCACGTCGAGAACCACAGTCGTCACTTCCAGGGGCAAACCTACCGGATTGAAGAACGCGGCCCTACTCTCAGAATCTACCGCAAAGACTACTCAGAGCCGATCTACCAGGCCATAGACTCCAAAGCAGACAATGGCATTGTAGAGATCCAGCAGACGAGGCTAACCCCAGAAGATAGAGAGATAATTCTAGAGAATGCCCGGTATCTCCAGCAGCAAGCCCAGGAACAGCAGCAACAAAAGCAGCAAGGCAGAGGGTTTTCCCGGTGATAGCTTTAAAGCAGTGCGATCCGCCATTCTCCTGCTTGGAGGTAACAAAACAGGGAATGCTCGTTGGTACAAGGAAAATATACCGATTGCAGACAAAAGATTTACCCAGCACCTGGAAAAGCTTCAGAACAAAGAGGAGATGAAGAATGGTAATCCTAGAAGAAAGAATGGCCCAACTAACGCCAGAAAGAAGGGCAAAAATCGAGGCAAGAACCGATGAACTGCATCGAGAATATCTAGCTGTTCGGAAGCTACGAGAAAAGCTGAACCTCACCCAAAAAGAGATGGCAGAGCGCATGGGTGTTAAACAACCTGCCATTTCAAAGCTCGAAAATGGAGATCGCCGCTTAACCCTCGAAGCCCTCTCCGAGATTATCACTGCCCTTGGTGGAGAATGGGAAATTACTGTGAAGCTTCCTGGCACCAAAGCCATGCGGCTGACTGGAAGTGAAGACTTTTCCCTTTTAGCATCATCACCCCAGCTATAAACCAGTTGGTGGAAGTCCTAATAAACCCTCTCTATCCAACAGTAGCTCAGCCAAATCAAACTACACCAGCACTTCCAAATAGATGAATTCAGTTCTGCATAGGAGCTGTGGGATTGTTTCTCATGAGGAAGGCTCACTGTGTTGCATTCCTCCGCCCCCCCTGCTCAAGATTGTATTCACGAGCCCTCAGCCCTGGGTCAAGGGCGCTTTGCGCCTCTTCGAGGTCGATGACCCTTGACTCAGGGCAGCTCGTGACAGAATCTCTTTTGCCGGGGCGGGGGGAATGTGTCTTGATTTAAGGGAAAACTTGGATGAAGCTTGAGGATTTAATGCACGACCAGGTATAAGGTTTAGAAGTAGGTACAGGAGGCACCTCATGACAGCAGTATTAACCCCTCCTCGCAACCAGGTGATGTTACGGGGAGTGAGCTGGACCACCTACCAAGCACTGATCCGCGATTTGGAATCGGAGCCGGGAAAACGCCTGACCTATGATCAAGGAACGCTAGAGATTATGGTGCCGCTGCCGCCCCACGAGGGCTATAAGAGTCTCATGGGTCGCCTGGTGGAGGTGACGACGGAAGAGACAGAAACAGAGATCCGCAGTTTGGGATCGACAACCTGGAGTCGGGAAGATCTGCAAAAGGGTCTAGAAGCGGATGAGTGCTACTACATCCAGAATGAGCAGGCGGTTCGGGGCAAGGCTGAAATTGATCTAGCGACAGACCCACCCCCAGATCTAGCGATCGAGGTGGATTTTACCAGCAGCTCCATGAATCGCCTGGAGATCTATATGGCGTTGGGGGTACCAGAAGTATGGCGATTCGATGGGGAGACCTTGACGATCTATCGCCTAGTCGAGGGACAGTATCGTTCCCAGGAAGCTTCAGAGGTATTGCCGCTTCTGCAGCGAGGAGACATTCTGCGGTTTTTGCAGGCAAGTCAAACCATGGGCGAAACCACATGGGTCAGGGAGTTTCGCAAGTGGGTTAGAGAACGCTTGAAAAAATAGCTAGCTATGTAGAATTCCAAGCCGCAGCGATCGCTATTAGCCTATGCCCACAGGCGATAAGTTCCAACCTTGGTATGCTGGCACCCACTGCACTTGCCAAGGTAGGGGCCAATCGATCTCAAGCTGGGCTAGAGCGGTAGGCAGGTGGTCAGGAGGCTCAGAGGAGTCCGCTAAAATTGGGATAGCCCCTATTGCAGGCTCAGCGATGGCATCCCCCTTTCCAGGTATGGATCCTTACTTAGAACAGGCCATCTTTTGGTCGGAGTTTCACAGCCGCTTGATTGTGGCGATCGCCGATGCCCTGGCTCCTAGCTTACTGCCGCAATACTATGTAGCGGTGGAGACTCGCACCTATATGGATGGCACTAATGAGGACTTGTTGGTGGGGATTCCGGATGCGGTGGTGTTGTCTACTCCAGAGCCATCTGCCCCAGATAAACCTGAGACTTCTGGTGCTGGGGTGGCAACGACGATGCGGCCCCAGTCGGTGATTTTGCCCATGCCGCTGGAGATCAAGGAGCGTTATTTGGAAATTCGAGAAGCCGGTAGTGATGCGGTGATTACGGTGGTTGAAGTATTGTCACCGACGAATAAGCGCCAGGGAGAAGGACGCAGGATCTATGGTGCTAAACGACAGACGGTATTGGGGAGTGCCTCCCATTTGGTGGAAATTGATTTGCTGCGGGCCTATGAACCGATGGCGATGCGCCCGGTAGATACGGGGTCAGCATCGACAGCCCGATATCACATTTTGGTGAGTCGGTCAGAGTGTCGCCCTCGGGCAGATTTGTACCAATTTACGCTACGGGAACCTATTCCTGAGTTTCCGCTGCCGCTAAAGGAAGCCAAGGAGCAGGTGATGGTTGATTTACAGCCGCTGGTTAAAGGAATTTATGAACGCAGTGGATACGGAATTCGGGTGGATTACCAAGCCCCCGTGCCACCACCAGCGCTATCGACGGTGGATCAAGCTTGGGTGAATGAAGTGCTACATAGCCGCTAAGCTACGGTGTTGCCGTCTACTGACTGGGGCTTCAGCTCCCACAGTCGCCACTTCCAGGGGCAAACCTACCGGATTGAAGAACGCGGCCCTACTCTCAGAATCTACCGCAAAGACTACTCAGAGCCGATCTACCAGGC
>JBGTDP010000192.1:0-4023 GCA_041748255.1 Thermosynechococcaceae cyanobacterium
GGGGCCGAAGCCACCCCAGAGCTGCAACGGACGTGGGAAGAAAAGTTTCTCTCCATCCTGCTGCCGATGAAACTGGTACCGGGGGGATCAATCCTAGCCAATAGCAACCACGGCACCCATGGTCTATTAAACTGCTTTGTGCTCTCCGCCGAAGATCACATTAAAAGCATCACTAAGCTGGTCTCGGATTCAGTCCTGACCACGAAGTTTCGAGGTGGAGTGGGCATTAACATTGGAGCTGAGGGGGAGAAGGGTTACATTCGCCCCAAGGGCTCACCCTTTCAGGATGGCAAGGCCCTCGGCCCCTGTGCAGTCCTCGATATGGTGTCGGAGAACTCTAAGAAAATCACCACCGGCAACAAGGCCCGACGGGGAGCTTTTTTGTTTTCGATGAACTGGCGGCACCCTGATATTTGGGAGTTTATTCAAGCCAAAACTCAATCCACGATCGATGCTGGGATCACCAAGACCATCATCGAAGAGATGGCCCAACTGGTTTTAAGGGATATCCCCCAGAGCGAAAAGCAGATCAAGCTGCGAGAGCTTGAGTCCCAGCTAGCCACTGCCTGGGTAGAAACGCATTTGAGTCTGGAGGGACAGCGCGATCGCCGCTGGCACAACGCCAATATCTCAGTGCAATTGGACGACGAATTTTTCCGGCAACTAGATCAAGGCCAGATCAAGGCAAATGAACTGTGGGACAAAATTGCCCAGTTTGCCCACGACACCGCTGACCCAGGCTTGCTCCTGGTGGACAATGCCAAGCGCCGCAGCCCGATTCGGGAATTTGTCACCTGCACCAACCCCTGCGTGACTGCTGACACCTGGGTTCACACCGGCGAGGGGCCGCGCCAGGTCAAGGATCTTGTGGGGGTGCAGCACAGCACCTATGTCAACGGGGAACTCTTTAGCACCAGCCCGGCAGGATTTTTCTCCACTGGTACCAAACCCGTTCTCAGCCTGAAAACTAACCAAGGTTTCCATCTCCGGCTCACGGGTAATCATCAGGTTCTCAAACTCACTGCCCAAACCCGTAAGCAGCAATACACCGAATGGGTCCCGGTTAAAAAGCTACAACCGGGAGACAAGGTGATGCTTCACAATCATCGGGATCTATCCCCTTGGGAGGGTCGGGGCACTGCTGATCAAGGGTGGTTGTTAGGAATGCTGATTGGAGATGGTTCCCTGGCAACCGTGAAGGGAAAGGATAGAGCGGTGCTGCGGTTCTGGGAAGAATCAGCCCCGGCAATGCTCAGCCATGCTGTGGCCTTGATTAATCAAAATCCTCACCAAATCCGAAAGGTTTCAGGGTTTACCCATCAGCAGCTAAACCATCAAGGCGTCCACTCTACAGAGGTGGCAGCCCTGGCGCGTTACTTTGGTGTCACGCGGGAAAATAAGCAAATCACTCAGCGAATTGAGCAGGCGAGCTTTGAATTCTATCAAGGCTTTCTGCGGGGATTATTTGATGCTGACGGCAGTGTCCAGGGCACCCAAGCCAAAGGGATCAGCATTCGCTTAGCTCAAAGCAATCTACCAATGCTAGAAGCAGTTCAGCGGATGCTCCTGAGACTGGGGATTGCTTCTACAATCTACAAGTTTAGAAGAACCGCAGGCTTAAAACGACTCCCCGACAGCCATCGGCAGCCAGCCGAGTACTGGTGTCAAGCGCAGCATGAGTTGGTGATCGCCAATGATAATCTCCAGGTCTTTGAAGATCTAATTGGTTTTCAGCATCCCCAAAAGGCAGCTAAGCTCAAGGCGGACCTGCAAGAATACACCCGCACCCCGAATCGCGAGCGCTTCTGGGTTGAGGTTGAATCGATTCAACCCGATGGAATCGAGGAGGTCTATGACTGCACCGTTCCCGGTCCGGCCCGGTTTGATGCCAACGGCTTAGTCGCCCACAACTGTGGCGAAATTTTTCTACCCCCCAACTCCGCTTGCAACCTGGGTTCGATTGTTTTGACGAAGTTTGTCCGCCGTCAAGCCAACGGCGAAATCGAAGTGGATTGGGATGATCTAGCCGAAACTGTGACGATCGCCACCCGATTCCTCGATAACGTTCTGGATGTCTCGGAATTTGCCACCCCCGACCAGAAGCACAACGTCCGCCATGTTTTCCGGCAATTGGGACTGGGCATTATGGGCTGGGCAGATTACCTGAAACTGGCCCGGATTCCCTACGATTCCCCTGAGCACCTAGCCGAAATCGACCGCTGGGGGGGCTGGATGGCCCACCATGCCTATCGCACCAGTGAAGCGATCGCTGCCGAAAAAGGGGCCTGCGGCATCTGGGAGCAGATTGAGACCGTTCGCACTGGCAATCCCTTTGAGCTGTGGGTTGACAGTGAAGGCAACCACTATAACGGCCAAGAAGTTCTTACCTCTGAGCGTCAGGATTTAACCCAAGTTCCCCGCCGTAACTCTACCGTCCTCTCGATTGCCCCCACGGGCAGCATTGCTCAATTAGCCGCCTGCTCCTGGGCCTTTGAGCCAGATTTTGGTCTCACTGTTTGGAAGCAGGTCTACGTTGATGCCTCTCGCAACGAGCAGAACTGGATACAGATTCTCAACCCCTACCTAGAGGAGCTAGATCTGTCTGAAGCCGACGGTGAGATTGTTAAACGCACTGGCTCCCTGAAAGGCACAGAGTTTGCCAGAGCTCACCCGGAGGTAGCCAGTAGTCTCAAAATTGCCCGCGAAGTTCCCCCCGGTTGGCATATTTTGGTGCAGTCCAAGTGGCAGGACTGGATTGACTCCTCGATTTCCAAGACCATAAACCTCCCGGCCTACGCCACTGTCGAGGAGATTAAAGATATCTATCGACTGGCTCACAAGGCCGGACTCAAGGGTGTGACCATCTACCGCTCCGGCACCCTGGATTCAGAACCGATTAAAGTTGGCACCGAGGAGAAAAACTAATGGCTCATACCGAAGACTTGCTTGATCTGGTGAATAAGTTTCCCCAGGCCTTTGCCGATCCAGAAGCTTCAGAAGTGCTTCAATCCTCAGCAAGTCGTGCAAATCAGGATTTAGACTCGTCATCGGATCGCACGCAGCAACTCCTGGCCCTAGTGAATGAGTTTCCCCAAGCCTTTGCCGACCCGGAAGCTGCGTCAGGGCAGGGAGCTAAAACCTCTACACATTCTGAAGCTGAACCTGATTCCCAAGCAGTACCCAGTTCCTCTGCCCCTGCTGGCTATACCCCAGCCCTGCGGCGTCAAGTTCAAACCCTGAGCTGGGGAACGGTGGATTTTACTCTCACTTACAAGGATCAGGGGCTCGCAGAGATTTGGGTCACAGTTGGTAAATCCGGAACTGAGGTTCAATCTCTATGTGAAGCGATCGCCCGTCTGATCAATCTCCTCTTAGCAGGGCAAGTTTCAATTTCTGAAATCGTCCGCCAGATTCGCGGCATTCGCGGGGCAGATTCTGAGGGCTTAGGCCCCCACCGAATTTTGGGTTTGGCAGATTTAATTGGCAAGGTTCTCCAAGAAGCCCCTGCTAGCCTTAACTCAATCCCAACAGGCAGTTCTCAGAATTCTTTTCAATCCCAGCCAAAAGCAGATCCTGCTCACTCTACACAAATCCTACAGGCAGAGGAACCTGCTGCCCCAGAAGCCCTCCAGCCTGTTTCTGATGCCCCTGACTCCATTTCAGCCAGCGAGCTCTGCCCAGACTGTGGGGCTGAACTGCACCACATCAATGGCTGTAAAGGCGGAGCCTGTGTTGTCTGTGGCTATAGCAGTTGCAGCTAACTCCCTCAGGACTACGCTCGTTCAAACCACGTTAGGATGACAGTACCATCCCTACCAGGACGACTTCTATGTTTTTGGATGAACTTGCACCCCTCTTTCAAGAGCTAACCCGTCACCCCGTAGCGTTTTTAGGGGGCTTAGCCTCTGGTACTTTCCGGCTCAGCTTGGCAGATGATCCGGTTAGAAGTTGGCTGAATGAACAAATTGGTCTGCCAGCCTCTCCTGATGCCACCGCCGAATTTTATAACGGTAAAAGCAGCGG
>JBGTDP010000193.1:0-12076 GCA_041748255.1 Thermosynechococcaceae cyanobacterium
AGGCGCAACCCATAGTTAATGTCATAGCTGCCATCGAGGTGGGGGTCATTGATTAAGCCCTTCCAGCCGGTGGTGGTCCGGGGCTTCTCAAAGTAGACCCGCATGACAATCTCCAGGCGATCGCCAAGCTCCCGACGCAGCGCTTGCAGTTTTTGGCCGTATTCGTAGGCAGCTTCTACGTCATGGATCGAGCAGGGACCGACGATGACCAGGAGTTGCTGATCGTCTCCCCGCAAGATTGCCCGGATGTGATCGCGGGTCTGAGCCACCAGGGTTGCGGCTGGTTCATTCAAGGGCAATTCCGCTTGCAGGGTCTCAGGGGCCAACAGGGGCTGGGTTTCAATGACGTGGAGGTTATGGGTCTGGTACATGAAGGTCCTCAAACTGCCTAACCTTACTCTACCGTCCGCTGGAGAAGTTTTTCCATTTGATAGTTCCTCAGGGTTTCTCCTCGACAAGTTACTTGTTGCTGCTTGATTACTGAGAAACCTAGGTGCTGGAAGAAGGGCTTTGCGGTCACACTCGCCTCCGTAAACAGACGATTTAACCCAAGTTCCAGGGCTTTAGCTTCAATCTGCTCATAGAGCTGGCGACCAATGCCCTGACGCTGATAGTGCTGATGGCAATAAAAGCAGTCAATATGACCATTCAGTTCTAGCTGGGCAAACCCAGCGATCGTACCGTTTTGATCGGCAACATAGGTAAAACAATCGCCACAAGCCTGGACCCAATCTTTGAAATAAATATCATCCGGTGCCCAGGCCTTCACCTGAGTGCTTGAGTAGTCCTGGCAATTGATCTCCCGGACTGTGTCATGAAATAACTGGGCGATTTGATCAGCGTCTTGGGGACGGAATAAGCGGATTCTCATTGATCTCTCCTATCCAATCTTGATCACACAGTTTACGGGTGGCTAGGGATAGTGGTCTTTGGTTAGTAACTTTGCGACAATACACAGCAGGATAGGTTTTCAGCCGCGATCGCCCTGGCTAAAACCATGATTGCGCAACTGGATAGATACACTCGTCAGTTGAACAAGAACAACTTGCGTTGGCGTCCCAAGACATGAATTATCCAACTACCCCGGATGGCCGCTACTTTGTGGTTAAGGGACGACTTTGGCGCTGCACAAATCCTGATCTGGATCAGGCCACGCGATCGCAGTTGGTCAAAGCCCTGATGGCTGCCCGCCGAGCCGTAAAAAGCGCTAAAAATCAAAATGATACAGCAGCTCTAACAGCAGCACGGGAACAGGTTAATGTCGCCAAGGTTGCCCTGGGAGAGCGGGGACCAGTGTGGTGGGCCGATGGAGCGCCAGACTATAACCGTAAGCTGGCTCAAAAAACCCCCTATGCAAACTGGTATGCTTCGCTTAAGCCGTGAAATTTCTGAGGAATTTCCTTAAAAGCACGTTGCTACAATCGTTCTATGAGGTTTGAGTGGGATAAAAACAAAGCAGTCAGCAATCTCGCAAAGCACCAAGTTTCCTTTGAAGAAGCCAAAATTGTTTTTAATGATCCACTCTACATTGACTTTTGCGGTCCAGATCACTCTGATAAAGCAGTCGCTATCTTATTGTTGGTGAGTCGGGCCAGAAGCACTTGCTGTAGTGTCTTACACACAGAGAAGAGATTCAATCCGCCTGATTAGTGCCAGAGCCGCAACCCAAACCGAGCGAGAAGCCTATGAAGAAGGTTAAGTCAGATATGGAAGATGAGCTACGGCCAGAATATGACTTAAAGAGCTTAAGGGTTAGGAAATTAGGGCTAGGAAGAGAAACTTTGGCCAAACAACTATCCGCTTGGAGCCGGATGTTGCTGAGTTGTTTCCCACTTCTGATGCGGTTAACGAGGCTCTGCGATTTCTAATTAGAGTCATGCAGGATAATCAGCCTCCTGAAATCACAACCCATACTCAAACCATCTTGAAGCCAGACGAGGACTTGCCAACCTAAGTGCTGTCATTCTAAGTCCAGTAAAGAATCTGAGCCTGGGGAAACCGCTGGGTTAGTTCTCTCTCGAAAAAGCGCCGGAGATCCTTCATGGTAGTGGCGTCATAGACAAACTTGCGTCCACCAAACTTATTGAATTTGGCGCTGCGACTGGCTTCGTCCATCTCCAGCTTGCTACCGGGGTACCAACGGTTCAGAACTTCCTTAGAGCCAGGGGTGAAGCGATGGGAAATCAACTCAAATGTGAGATCGCAGTCAAAATCTAGGGCGGCGCCAATCTGATCGAGCAGGCCACCGTAATGAATCTGCCAATCTGCGATCGGCATGATTGGGGCAATCACCACACCCACTCGATAGCCGCCACCTCCTTGGTTGGGCGGTAAGGCAAGTTTCCGCAGGGCTTGCAGACGCTTGTTGACCGCAGCAGTCCCACCCTCAAACTGCCGGCAGATTGGATCTGCATTGACGCTGATTCGGCAGCGAGTCTGACCGTTATGAGGCAAGCCCAGCAACCCTTCTACGGCATCAAACTTGGATACCCAGCGCAGATGACCCTGCTCACGGGTGCCAAAATAGCGAATGCACTCGCTCAAGCTGCCAGTCAGGTGCTCAATCCCCAATGGATCGGTGTAGCAACTGACTTCAAATGAGGTGGCCTGACCGGGACGCTCATAGGCAGCCAAGTTCTGGAGAATCTGAGGCAGATTGGCAAAGGCGCGAATCACTGGCGGTCCCTGTAAACTGCCTGCTAAATAACATTACTGACAGTGGGCCGGACAGCCCTCTGCTAAGTGAAACTGCCAGTCAGCAGAGGGGGGAATTGGACTTAGCTTAAAGTGACTAGGCGGAGCGGTGACCACAGCCAGGGTTCGCTTGGCGTTTGTATAGGTCTGGCGGTCATCCTCCCCCCGCAGGCCAGTGACTCGATTACGGGGCAGCTCCTCAACCGGAAGATTCAGGGACTGAACCCGGCCAAGAATTTGCTGGCCCCAGGGCTCAGCCAGGGCAGCAGGCGTGAAAAGGACGAGATCGGGTAGCCATAGTCTGGGCTTAGTGGTGTTTGACCCGAGGGTGGAATGGTCAGGGGCAGTGGATATTGTCAAACGATTGCTCTGGAGACTGCTATCTCTATTATCGAGCGATTGAAAAAGAGAAAGAAGCTGAACCAGGAGTGGTTATCCCCCCAGTTGAGGGAGAAATTGCCGGGCTGGGTAAGTGCTGCGGCTGGATATCCCTTAGAACTAATTTTTAACCAAAATTCCATTCCTTTCAGAAGCGTTTAGATAAAGCTTTTGACAATCCCATGCCACTGAACTGGCATCTCAGCAGTAGAAACTATCTCGGTTGCTGGATTTAGAAGAGAGTTGCTGGCAAAGTTTTTGTGTTGAGGATGACAAAATATCCCTCTTGATACAGGTTTCCTGACATTTGCATCAGCTAGCCTTTTTTGGGGGACATTGATGAGAGTTTTAATATGCCAATCCTGATGAGTATCTTGGGACTGTCAATGATTTTGTTGGTAATCATTGATGTTCTAGTCACAATCCTGACCATGCGCGGTGGTGGCCCGATCACTGGCAGAGTGTCAGATTGGGTGTGGGAAATGCTGTTGCACGTGCACCACAGACGATCCAATCACCGGCTTTTGTCAACCAGTGGTTGGCTCATTTTGGTGGGAATTGCTTTAAGCTGGATTCTTCTGACCTGGGCTGGATGGACGCTGTTTTTTAGCGCTTTTGAAACGGCAGTGATCCACGGTGAGAGTAAGCTGCCAGCCAATGCCTGGGAAAGAGTATATTTTGCTGGTTATACGCTTTTTACCCTGGGAATGGGGGATTATCAGCCCCAAGGATCTTTCTGGCAAGTTGTCACAGCGATCGCATCAGCCAATGGTTTCTTCCTGGTTTCCATTACGATTACCTATCTCTTACCAGTTGTTTCAGCGGCAACCCAGAAACGGCAGCTAGCCACCTATATTTCTTCTCTGGGGGGAACCCCCGATGAGATCCTGATCAGAGCTTGGAATGGCCAAGACTTCGGTCAACTTGACCAACACTTAATTGCCTTGACCCCGATGTTGTCCGGCATGGGTTCTGTCCACCTAGCTTATCCAGTGCTGCATTACTTCCATAGCCTTGATCGGTCCAGGTCCTTTCCCCTTAGCTTGGTGGCCCTAGACGAAGCATTAACCTTACTTCAGTACGGGGCTCCGGCATCTCATCAGCCGGACCGAGCTGCGCTTGAACCTGCACGCCGCGCCATTGCTGCCTTTTTACAAACTCTCCTCTAATTATATTAAACCAGAGTCGATTGCCCCCCCTTTACCCCCGCTGAAGTTACTAGAGGCTGAAGGTATTTCCACGGTTAGACCAGATCAGTTTTGGGAGGCCACCAAACCCGTGACCCGACGGCGGCAGCTCTTGCTGGCCCTGGTCCGCAATGATGGTTGGAAATGGGATGCCATTGCCTCAAGTCAAACCACAGGTCGGGCCATGGAGCTAGATGATCAAACCTTGGTAGATGAATTTATTTTGCATTAGCTGCTAGCCTGCCGTCCCAGTCTTCCTAGGGTTTTGCCTAGTTGACCTAGGGGCCAGGAGAGCAACAGCAGTACCGGGATAATTTCTAAGCGACCCATCCACATCAACAAAATTAGGATCAGCTTGCCCACCCAGGGCAAATTAGGATGGGTGACACCGGTTGACAAGCCAGAGCTACCAAGGGCAGAAGCAGCCTCCAGGGCCACGTCGCTGAGGCTGTAAGAGGGCAGAGTCACGTGTAACAAGCCCAAGGCTCCAATCCCAACCAAGCTCACCCAAAGCACCGCCAGTACTGCGGCTGCCTCCACTTGTCGACTAGCCTGGGCTTCAGTGATCCCTTCACCGTTAAGGCGATAGCGCATCATCTGGTGGGGTTGCAGAGAAATCCGCTTAAATCGCCACAGTACCCCTTTATAGAGAGAGACAACCCGGTTTAGTTTTATCCCCCCCACCGTAGAGCCAGAGGTTGCTCCAAAAATCATCCCTAGACTCAGCAACAGCTTGCCAGTGGGGCTCCAGCGCTGAATGTCGGTGGTGCTAATCCCACAGGTGGTCAAGGCTGAGACCCATTGAAACAGGCTCTCTAGCCAAAGCCACTCGTCCTTAAACCAATAATTTTCGAGTAGCAGCACTAGGGTTCCCAGTCCCAACAACACTAGTAGGGCCTGGTGTTGAGAACTTTGCCATAGCGGGGCCAAGCGGCGTTTGCGCAATAGCTGATCATGGATGGGGAAACTAATCGCCCCGGCAATCATAATCGGCACCACCGCCAGTTGTACCCAGGGGGCATAGGTGCCAATGCTGTCGTCGGTAATCGCAAATCCCCCGGTCGAAAGCCCAGTCATGGTATGGTTAATCGCCGGCCACCAGGTCATCCCGACCAGGCGTAACCAGAGAATCCCCAAGCCGGTATACAGCAGATAAATCCACCAGATCCGGCGCACGGTTTCGCCTAGGGTCAGGGCAATCCGCTTTTGTCTGCCTTCGGCACTGTAGAGCTGCATGGCATCGGTGCTGGGTTCCAGGACCGTCAAAAGCAGGACAATCACCCCCACGCCCCCTACCCACTCTGTTAGCGATCGCCACCACTGCAGCACGTGGGGCAGTTGACTCGGGTGCAGGGCCATCGAGAGGCCGGTACTGGTAAACCCAGCAAAAGACTCAAACAGGGCATTCCAGGGTTCTTGAAAATTGAGAATCGTCAGGGGTGTGGTCGGTAAAGTGGCTAGGTGGGTGGCAATCCCCAGGAAGGGAATCGCCCCCAAAAATGGGATCAACCCCCAACTAAGGGCTACGGTAATCAGGGAATGGCGCAGGCGGGCTTTTTCGGCCTGACGGAAGCAGCGGTAAAGGCCCTGGCCCAGGATTAAGGAGGCAGCAGCAGTCCATAGCAAAGGACCCACGGCATAGGTTTCATCAAATATCCAGCAGACTGGCAAGGAGAGCAGGGCCATCAGGCCCGGCACCTGCAAGAGCAAACCAATATCCCGAAGAACCGTTTTTAGGTAAGGAGTCACGCTGCTAAATCAATGACTACGGCAATAGATTTCAAGCCCCTGCCAGAAAGGCTTACTGAGGTTCAGGGGAGGTTGCCAGGTGGTAAAGGTGCTTGGCAATCACAACCTCTGGATCGGTAAAGATTCGCACCCCCAGGCGTTGAAATAATTTTTGGTGCTGGGGTTCGTTGACCAGGCTGACCAGGGACTTAATTCCATATTCTTTGCCCAGGAACATGGCCATCAAATTGGCCGTGTCATCGCGGGTGGTGGCAATAATCCCATCCGCCCGATCCGCTCCCGCTTCTTCCATAATCCCGCCTTCAGCAATGTCAGCCTGGAAAATATTGACATTGTAGTTTTGGACGACTTTTCGGGCTCGTTCCTCATTGGTTTCAATCAAGGCCACCTCATGACCATCCTTGAGGGCTAGATCGATGAGGCTAGAACCCTCTGGTCCTGCCCCCACAACAATTAGGTACATGGCATTCTGTTCAAACTAGAACGAGTGAATATCATACCGGCGGTATTCAATGGGTTTGACAGGTGATTGAGGCAATCTTCCCATACCCAGCGTCAATCCACTAACCAGCCTTTGGCAGGGAATTCCTGGCAGCGAGCAACGGCATAATCCGCCCTAAGGAGTAAGATTGCTTCTCCAATGCCTGACTTGTATCACTCCCTCAGCCAGAGAAACTGCTGTAAAGTGCAGCTTGAAGTGAATGGAAAAGGTGGAATGATTTCAGCAATTGCAGCAGCGATCGCTTGGGTTTTAGGGTTGGGAGCACCCCAGCTAACCTTTTGGCAGATGGGCATAAGGGCAGTGGTGGTCTACCTCGCGGCCCTAGTCATGGTGCGACTGGTGGGCGATCGCCGGTTTATTGGCAAGCACGCAGCCTTGGATGTGTTGTTGACGATTATCTTGGGGGCCACCCTCAGTCGGGCGATTAATGGCTCTGCCCCCTTTTTTGGCACTCTGGTAGCGGGCCTAGTCTTGGTAGGAATGCATGGGCTCCTGGCTGCGATCGCCTTTCATTTCCCCGCAGTTGAATCTTGGATCAAGGGTCACTCCCGAGTCTTAATTTGGGAGGGGCAAATGCATCCTCAAACCCTGCGAAAAAGTCACCTCAGTCGTAAAGATTTAGAGTCCTCCCTGCGTTTGAAAGCAAAGCTCACGGACCCGACCCAAGTGAGAGTGGCGCGCTTAGAAAGCAGTGGAGAGATCAGTGTAATTCCCCAGGAACAATCGCCAAAGATTTTAGAAGTTGCCGTAGAGTCAGGGGTGCAAACGGTGCGAATTGCCTTAGATTAAGCAAACTCACAAGATCTCTGACTTTTAAGGGTTTCTAAACCCCGGTGGCTTTAGAGATAATAGTTTGGACGTCAAGTTGGGGAAACAGCGATGACGGAAGGATTTTTACTTAGTCGGGTGCTGCTGCGGTTTGATCAGGATATCGAAGATTTAATCGGAGAACTCTCGGCAGTCACCCTTACCCCCGATGGTAGCTTCTGGGTGGGGTCCGATGAATTTACCACGGTGGAGCGGCTCTCCCCTATTGAGCCAAATATTTTTGGAGAGCACAAAACCTTTGCGATCAGAGATTTTGTCGATCTGTTTAACAAAGATGATGAAATTGACATTGAAGGGATGGACGCCTCAGATCATTACCTCTGGCTAACCGGCTCCCACAGCACCAAGCGCATCAAAGCCAAGGGCAAGAAAGCCAAGAAGGATATTCAGCGACTGACAGAAATTGAAACCGATCTCAACCGCTACCTTCTGGCCCGAATTCCGGTTTTAGGCGGGGAATTGCTCAAGTCGATTTCTCACCCTGACGATCCTGATAAAAACCTCACCGCCGCCAGTCTGCAAAAAGATCAAAAAGCCAACGTGTTAATTGAAGCGCTGAAGCAAGACGCTCATTTAGGCCCTTTTTTAACCGCTAACATTCCCTCTAAAGAAAACGGCTTGGATGTTGAAGGGTTAGCCGTTCACAAAGACCGGATTTTTCTGGGGTTACGGGGGCCAGTGCTGCGGGGTTGGGCGGTGATTTTAGAAATCGAAGTTGCCGAAACGGAACCGGGCACTCTGACCCTAAAAGAAATTGGTGCCGAAGGCCAACTTTACCGCAAACACTTTGTCGAACTTAACGGTTTGGGGGTGCGGGAAATCTGCCTCGTCGATGGAGATCTGATCATTCTGGCCGGACCGACGATGGATGTCGAAGGGGCGATGCAGATCTTCCGATTAAAAGATGTCCTGGACCTGGAGGAAAATAGTTTGACCAGCCAGGAATCAGGAGACTTAAAAGTTGTCTTTAACTTGAACTTCACCCTGGGAAGTGATCACGCCGAGGGCTTGGCTTTGTACTCTTGCATGGGCGAATCCAATTCTCTGCTGGTGGTTTATGACTCCCCTGATCAGCGGCGCTTGGTCAAAAAAGAAGCAGTATATGCCGATGTCTTTCAGTTGGAGTAGGGCCACGGTTTCATCTCTGCTAATTCTTTTACTCAAGTATTAAAAAGTCGCTGCCAATTCATTGTTGGCATAATAGAAATAGTTTGGCTGACGACCTACTTATAAATTGAACTTAAGAATTTTTTAGCAACTGCCATGAATCGCTCTTATCGCCAGGAAGAAGTCCAGCAAATTCTCCAGATTGCGATCGCTCATCAGGCATCTGAAGGAGAATTTTCATCCCAGCAGTTGTTAGAAATCGCCGCAGAGCTAGACATTCCAGTAGAAACCCTAGAAGCAGCGGAGCAAGAATGGTGCTCCCAGCAAGGCAAACTGCAAAAACGGCAGGAATTTAATGCCTTTCGGCGGCACAAGCTTCAGCGGCAGTGGGGCAAGTATGTCATTGTCAACTTCTTTTTAGTCTTACTCAACCTGGTGAGTTCTGGAGCCTTTTCTTGGGCTTTTTACATAACATTGTTTTGGGGCTTGGGCTTGGGGCTGAATACCTGGAACCTTTTTCAGCCTCAGGGCGAGCATTACGAAAAAGCCTTTCAGCGGTGGCACCGCAGAACCCAGTTGCGTAGCTTGGCCGATCGCTTTATGAGCAGATGGCTCAGCGTTTAGCCGCAAAAAGAGATCAAATCAGAACCCCCGTAATCCATTCCCGACATTGAGTCTGTATGTGTCGCAGTGGTTGGAGCCTGTGCTTTGTTCTGGAGATTAGAGCAGGCGCTTAAAAAGCTACTCGTTAAGGCAAGCACTCCGATTATTAAGTTCAGAGACTTGGTTAAAGTGACTTCCATGAGCTTCATAGGATTTTGGGAGACTTGGTTTTGTTCTTATTTTTAACCTTCCCCTTCGCTGGAAAGTCAAGGGAAAATGCTTTGATTTCTATCCGTAAAGCGGCGTAAGTCGCGGTGAGAGACCAAAAGATAAGTAGCGGCATATACAAAAACAACAATTAAAATCTTCCTTCAGGCTTAGTAGAATATCTTGAGTCTCCTGTTAACTGGAGACTCTAAACTTAAACCTGTATTGGGACTCCCCACCAAACTTAACAGGAGAATTTTTATGGCTCACCATCAACATCAATCTGTTTTGGAAGCTGCCACTCAGTGCGCCATGGAGTGTGAACACTGCGCCAATCAATGCCTGGGTAGTATGGCCGAGTGTGCCCGCCTCTGCATCGATTGTGCGGATATGTGCTGGATGTCTGCAGCTTATATCAGTCGTGGCTCCCGCTTCATCCCTCAGGTTGTGAAATCCTGCATTGAGATCTGCGAAGCCTGCGCGAGTGAGTGCGAACAGCACGACAGCGAACACTGCCAGAAATGCGCTCAAGCTTGCCGTCAAGCTGCTGAGGAATACCGCAAAGTCGCCACTGTTGGCGGCGTCGCCTAGAACTTGAAACTGATAAGGCGGGGCATTTGCTGCCCCGCTGATTATGGATATTGAATTCTAAAAGACTCTGATAGCAGGTCCCATTAACTTAAACTCATACTTGACTCTCCAGTTAACTGGAAGGTGCAAAATAGAATAAGACTTTTATCAAGGCTTGACCCATGACCCTGAATCTCAAAGTTCCTAATATGGCCTGTGGTGCCTGTGCCGAAACCATCACCAAGGCAGTTCTCTCTGCAGACCCTTCCGCAAGTGTAAAAGCAGACCCACAAACCAAGATGGTCAACATCGAGTCTTTAGGTTCTGAGACAGCGATTAAAAAAGCCATGGCTGAGGCTGGTTATCCAGGCGAGTAGATTCTGAACCCTGGACCTCGGTTACTCAGCGCTGGATTCAATACCAACCCTTCATAACTTCAAGTCATGGACACCCTCACCCTGAAGCTGCGGGGCATGAGCTGCGCCTCCTGTGCTGCGGCGATCGAACAAGCGATTCACAATACCCCTGGCGTCATTGATTGCAATGTTAATTTTGGTGCTGAACAGGCTGCTGTCAAGTACGACGGCCAAAAAACAAATCTGGAAAAAATTCAGGCAGCCGTTGATGGTGCCGGGTACGCCGCTTTCCCCATGGAAGAAATGGCCACTGGAGAGACGGATGATGAGCAGGCCAGCCGCCGCGCCGAGTCTCGGGATCTAATACTCAAAGTCACCGTGGGAGCTGTGATTAGTTTGGTGCTGATCTTTGGCTCTATCCCGATGATGACGGGGCTTGATCTGCCGTGGATTCCAGCCTGGTTACATAATCCCTGGCTACAGTTAGTTTTGGCAGCGCCGGTGCAGTTCTGGTGTGGGTATAGTTTCTACATCAATACCTGGAAAGCCTTGAAGCGTCATGCGGCCACCATGGATACCCTAATCGCCCTGGGCACTAGTGCCGCCTATTTTTATTCGGTTTTCGCCACCCTGGCCCCCAACTTTTTTGTCAATCAGGGCTTGATGCCAGAGGTTTACTACGAAACTGCCGCTGTCGTAATCACCCTGATTCTGCTGGGGCGATTGTTTGAAAATCGCGCTAAAGGCCAAACTTCCGAAGCGATTCGCAAACTGATGGGGCTACAGGCCAAAGATGCCCGCGTGATTCGTAATGGACAAGAAATAGACATTCCGATTCAAGACGTTCAAGTTGGGGATGTAGTCTTGGTGCGTCCGGGGGAAAAAGTGCCCATAGACGGGGAAGTGATTGAGGGAGCCTCTTCCGTCGATGAATCGATGGTCACAGGGGAGAGTGTTCCGGTCAAGAAGCAGCCAGGAGATGAAGTGGTCGGGGCAACGATCAATAAGACCGGTAGCTTTAAGTTTCGCACCACTCGGGTGGGCAAAGATACGTTTCTATCCCAGATTGTCCTGTTAGTGCAGCAGGCTCAAGGGTCCAAGGCTCCGATCCAGCGCTTAGCGGATCAGGTGACGGGCTGGTTTGTGCCAGCAGTAATTACCATAGCGATCGCCACCTTTGTGATCTGGTTTGATGTCATGGGGAACCTGACCCTGGCCTTGATTACCACCGTTGGGGTGTTAATTATTGCCTGTCCTTGTGCATTGGGTCTGGCCACTCCCACCTCGATCATGGTGGGCACTGGCAAAGGGGCTGAGAATGGGATTTTGATCAAAGGAGCCGAAAGTCTGGAACTGGCCCATAAACTTCAAACGATTGTTCTAGACAAAACCGGCACCCTCACCGAAGGCCAGCCCACGGTGACTGACTTTGCCACAGTTCACGGTACTGCCAACGACAATGAATTGAAACTCTTACGCTTAGCCGCAGCTGTGGAACGGAATTCTGAACATCCTCTGGCGGAGGCGGTGGTTCGCTATGCCCAATCTCAGGATGTGGCCTTAGCCGATGCCCAAAATTTTGAAGCGATCGCAGGCAGTGGTGTTCAGGGGAATGTGTCTGATCATCTTGTCCAAATTGGCACCCAGCGCTGGTTTCAGGAACTAGGCATCCAGACTCAGCCTCTCCAGTCCCAAAAAGCAGCCTGGGAAGCAGGGGGCAAAACTGCGGTTTGGGTTGCCGTTGATGGTCAGATGCAGGGCTTGATGGGGATTGCTGACGCCTTGAAAGAATCTTCACCTGAAGCTGTCAGGTCTTTGAAACAACTGGGGTTAGAAGTAGTGATGTTGACCGGCGACAATCAGCAAACAGCGGAAGCGATCGCTGCTGAAGTTGG
>JBGTDP010000194.1:0-28698 GCA_041748255.1 Thermosynechococcaceae cyanobacterium
GCTGGCTTCACTGCCCTGTGGTTGCCTCCCGCCTATAAGGGCAGCAGCGGCAACCACGATGTTGGCTATGGGGTCTATGACTTGTTTGATCTAGGGGAATTTGATCAAAAGGGGTCCGTGCCAACTAAGTACGGTACCCGAGAGCAATTGCTTTTAGCAATTGCTGCTGCTCAAAAGGCGGGGATGCAAGTCTATGCCGATACGGTCTTTAATCATCGGGATGGCGGAGATTATACTGAAACCATCGAAGCGGTGCCGGTGGCCTCTGATAACCGTAACTATGAGCTTGGTGCCCCACGGCAACTTCAAGTTTGGTCCCACTTCACCTTCCCTGGCCGGGGCGAGAAATATTCCAGTATGGAATGGCACTGGTGGCATTTTGATTCAATCAACCACAATGCCGATGATTACAACGACAAGACGATCTACCGGATCAAGGAAAAGCAATTTGAAACCCCGGTAGACCCCAGAGAAGGTAACTACGACTTTCTGATGGCCTGTGACCTGGATATGGGGGTTGATCAAGTGCAGGGAGAACTGAAGTATTGGGGAGACTGGTTTCTAGAGGCAACGGAGGTTGATGGGTTCCGCTTTGATGCCGTAAAGCATATCCGCTTCTGGTTTTTTAACGAGTGGCTTGATCTCGTCCGTCACTCGGCCCAGCGCCACTTGTTTGCCGTTGGCGAGTACTGGTCTAACGAGATTGAGAAACTGCACTGGTTTATTAGCGAAACCGGGGGGCGGATGTCTTTGTTTGATGTGCCCCTCCACTACCACTTCCATCAGGCAAGTCTGGCCGGTCAAAACTATGATCTGCGGCGAATCTTGGATGGCACCCTGGTTCACCAGCAACCCGCCCTAGCCGTGACCATTGTCGAAAACCATGACTCTCAACCCTGCCAGTCCCTGGAATCAGTGGTGGAACCTTGGTTTAAGCCTCTGGCCTACGCCTTGATTTTGCTGCGCCAGCAAGGCTATCCCTGTGTATTCTATGGCGACTACTATGGGGCCAACTATCCCAACTGTCGCGGCGGGTTTCCGGTGATTCTCTACTCCCACCGCTGGCTAATTGATAAGTTTCTCCAGGCCCGCAAGCATTATACCTACGGGCCTCAGTATGACTACTTTGACCACCCCAATACAATTGGCTGGACTTGCTTGGGAGATCAAACCCATCCCCAGGCAATGGCAGTATTGCTCAGTAATGGTTCTGAGGGGCACAAATGGATGGAGGTGGGTCGCCCCAATGCTGTCTTTCACGATCTAACGGAACACATCTCAGAAGCCATCTTTACCAATGCTGATGGCTGGGGAGAATTTCGCTGCCCCGGAGGTTCAGTTTCAGTGTGGATAGAAGCCTTGCCAGATCTGGCCCCGTAGTTTGATTTTTTTAGTTGGATCTTTTACCAAACCTCCTGCGATCGCTCGTGGATCACTCGACCATACACGCCTTGGGTTTGCTCGGCCAGTTGCGGCCACCAAAAACGCTGTTCCAAGTCAGCATAGGCGTTATCAATCAGCCACTGGGCATAGCCAGGATGTTGCAAAACTTCCAAAATCCCCCAGGCTAAGGAATCGGCATTATTGGTCCAGGTCACCACCCCGGTTTTAGTATGGCGAACCACCTCTGGCAGCCCCCCTGTGTCTGAGACGACCACGGGGACGCGGGCGGCAAAGCTCTCTAGGGCCACAATCCCAAAAGGTTCGTAAAGACTGGGGAATACCGCACAGTCGGCCACGGTTTGGAACCGATCCAGGTCTTGATCAGACATAAATCCGGTGAAGTAAAACCGGTCCCAGACTCCCAGGTTCCAGACCTGCTGTTTGAGGGCATCTGTGTTGCCACCGCCAATAATCACAAACTTAATGTAGCCCTGCATAGCTTGGACAAGTTTGGGGGCTGCATTCACCAGGACGCTCACCCCTTTTTCGTAGGTCATCCGACCCACATAGTAGATAATTTTTTCCCCGTCGTTGGCAAACCGGCGGCGAAAGCCCCAGTAGTCAAAATTATCTTGCCGCTGCTTCTTTTCCGGGTGAATCCCGTTATAAACTACATCGATTTTGTCCCAGGGCGTTTCTAAACTCGGCTCCACCTCTCGCCGCATGTAGTCAGTACAGACAATCACCCGCCAGGCATTAAAGGCCAGAAGTTTCTCTTTGCCGTGAATATAGGCGTGATCAGGGGTATGAATGCCGTTGTAGCGACCAGCCTCAGTGGCGTGAATCGTCGCCACTAAAGGGATTTTAAAAGTATGCTTCAGGGCGATCGCTGCATCGGCCACTAACCAGTCATGGGCATGAATTAGATCAAAGGGTCCCTCTTCTAAAATTAATTTGGCCCCATGCTCCCCCAGGCTCTGATTGAGATTCACCACCCAGTGAAAGAAGTTATGACTTTCGGGGACGGTGACACGATGAACATCAATGCCATCCACAACCTCATAGGCCGGGGCTTGACCAAACTCCACGGTCATTAAGTGAATTTGGTGCCCCAACTTGACCAGCTCCGGATAAAGCTCTCCCACATGCCGGGCAATCCCCCCCACCACTCGGGGGGGGAATTCCCAAGTGAGAACCAGAACTTTCATCTAGTAATCCTTCACTAAGCAGGTTACTTTGTCCAGATTTATATCAAGAGACTGTTGATCGCTGGGATTCAATTTGCAGATAGCAACGAACCCCTGGGCCCTTTAATCATTCCCAGGATTGAATTTAAGGATAAAAGGCCAGCTGCGGCAGTCCCAGGGTTTCCTCCCAGCCCATCATTAGATTCAGGCACTGCACCGCTTGGCCTGCCTGACCTTTGAGCAAATTGTCAATGGCAGAGATCACAATCACCCGTCCGGTCCGCTCATCTACCTCAATCCCGATATAGCAGAGGTTTGTCCCGCAGGCCCACTTGGTTTGGGGAAAAGTCCCACTGGGCAAAATTTTCACCCAGGGAGAAGCCCGATAAAAAGAACTATAAATGGTCAGCAGATCCTCTCGCACCAGGCCGGGGTCTCTTAGAGAGGCATAGACCGTGGCCAGAATCCCTCGGGGCATCGGAATTAGGTGAGGGGTAAACTGGACCATCACCTCATGACCGGCTAAGTCACTGCAAATCTGCTCAATCTCAGGGGTGTGACGATGTCGCCCGACGTTATAGGCACCTATTGAGTTATCAGCTTCTGCCAGCAGTAGAGGGATTTTACCTTGGCGTCCCCCGCCAGAGGTTCCAGATTTAGCATCAATAATTGCACTGTCAGGCACAATTAACCCTTGCTTGAGCAGGGGAGATAGGGCTAGCAGGCTAGCGGTGGGATAGCAGCCGGGACATCCGACTAACTGAGCTTTGGCAATCTGTTCCCGGTACAACTCCGGCAACCCATAGACGGCTGCAGCGGCCACGCCCTGATCATTGCGTTTCTTGCCATACCAGCGCTGGTAAGTCTCTAAATCAAAAAATCGATAGTCCGCTGAGAGATCCAGAACCTTACATCCCCGACCCACAAGGTCCGGGGCCATATCTGAGGCCAAACCATTAGGGAGAGAGAGAAACACGACCTGACAGCGATCGGCAATCACATCGAGATCAACTGGCTCAATCTTCCAATCAGCTCGATGATCAAGGTGAGGATAGAGGTCGGCAAAGGATTGATTTGCCGTACTGGCCCCCCCAAGGTAAGCCAGTTCTAGAGCCGGGTGATCGATCATCAGCCGCACAAGTTGGACCCCTCCATAACCAGAAGCTCCAACAATGCCAGCTTTGATCCGGCTTTGTTCACCCATAACGGTTCCCCTGCAAAGTTAGCAATTAAAGTCAAACGTTGGAAGCATTGTAGCCTCAAAAGCAGAATGCAGACGGTAAAAAATCAATCAAGTTCCCTTACATAAAAAAACCAAGGGACTCTTGATCTTTTGCAAACTAAGTCGAGTGTGACTAGGTTCTATACCAGACCAACTGCTACGCAATTGTAGCTCTCGCTTCACTGCCAGAGCCGGGCAGATTCAGGGTAGAGCAGGGCAATGCTTCGTTGAGAGCCGCCAACTTCCCCTCAGGCAAGGCCTCAAGTCCCAGGATAATTTCTCAGAACCGCTACAATCGAAGAAGAGTTGTTAAAAAACTTTACGGTGTGGCTCCCTTGAATTCCAGTTCTATTAGCGGATCTTTTCAATTTGACCCCATTGAAAAGGCCCTGGCTGCCCTCAAGGCAGGACGGGCCGTAGTGGTGGTAGATGATGAGGGGCGCGAAAACGAAGGGGATTTGATCTGTGCTGCCCAGTTTGCCACCCCGGACATGATTAACTTCATGGCGGTAGAAGCCCGAGGGTTAATTTGCCTGGCGATGCAGGGAGAGCGGTTAGACGAACTGGATCTACCGCTGATGGTCACCAACAACACCGACCAGAACCAGACGGCCTTTACCGTCAGTATTGATGCTGCCCCGCACCTGGGGGTGGCCACCGGGATTTCGGCTGAGGATCGGGCTCGGACGATTCAAGTGGCGATTAATCCTAATTCAAACCCCACTGACCTGCGGCGTCCGGGGCATATCTTTCCATTGCGATCGCGTACCGGTGGTGTTCTTAAGCGAGCTGGGCACACAGAATCTGCCGTAGACTTAACTCAACTGGCTGGACTATATCCAGCCGGGGTAATCTGTGAGATCCAAAATCCCGACGGTTCCATGGCCCGGCTGCCGGAGTTAACTGAATACGCCCGTCGCCATCAGCTTCAGATTATTAGCATTGCCGATTTAATTAGCTATCGCTTGCAGCATGAGCGATTTGTCCACCGGGAAACCGTAGCCGATCTGCCCTCAGAATTTGGTCAATTTCAGATCTATGGCTACCACAACACCTTGGACAACTCTGAGCACGTTGCGATTGTCAAAGGCAATCCTGAGACCTTTGCCAGTCATGGGGTGATGGTGCGAATGCACTCTGAGTGCCTGACGGGGGATGCGATTGGTTCCCTGCGCTGTGACTGCCGGATGCAGCTTCAAGCCGCCCTTAAAATGATTGAAAGTGCGGGTGAGGGAGTGGTGGTTTATCTGCGCCAAGAAGGCCGGGGAATTGGCCTAGTGAATAAACTCAAAGCCTACTCGCTTCAAGATATGGGCCTGGATACAGTGGAAGCTAACGAACGCCTGGGATTTCCAGCGGATCTACGCAACTACGGGGTTGGCGCCCAAATCCTCAACGATTTGGGGGTACAGAATATTCGCCTGATTACCAATAACCCCCGTAAAATTGCCGGACTCAAAGGCTATGGCTTAGAAGTGGTGGATCGAGTACCACTGCTGATTGAGGCGACCTTCTACAATTCCACCTACCTTGCTACTAAGGCAGAAAAATTAGGTCACATGCTGCTGCAAACCTACCTGCTCACGGTGGGGATTCACTGGGGGGATGAACCGGAGGCAGTTACCACCCGGTACGAGCGCCTAGAGAAGCTGCGCCACCTGGCTGAGACCCATAACTTACTGCTGCAGGAAGAAACTCGGCCCGTGGCGATCGCCCTGTTTAGTAGCGCCTCTTTGATCTTTCACCTGGGGTTTGATCAACCCCAAATTGCCTCTGCCAATTGGTATCAGGACCCAGAGCATCCCTATCTACAGGCGATCGCTCAAATTTTAGACACCTTGATTACCTGGCCTTACCTGGATCGGCTAGAGTTTCTCGTCTCTCCTGGCTCTGACCCGCTGACGGGTTTACAGGTTCAACTTGATCGCCAGATCTTTTCTCTTAGTCAGCCACCTTCCTCAATTTGCGACACTCTAAAGCCCCAACAAATCTATAGTTTTAGTACCCACCAAACCTAGGCCGTAGGATTTGAATCGTGATTTTACAAAGCCGAGAAATATCGTGGCTCAAGTGAGCTTTGCCGGGGGCGAAGTTAAAGTTACTTTTAAATGAAGAATTACTGGATTTCAAAGTTAATCAGGGGATGAAACATCTACTGAAGTAGAAAATTCATAGAGCGTCTAAGGAATTTCTAGGTTCACATGATTGATAGGTGATTTCAATCAAGTAGCTTGCCTCCATAGATAGAGGAGAGGAGCTTTGTTGCTGGATAGGATCAAGCCAAGCGATTGGACATCAGACCCGCTAGCGCTTCCCCTAAGCCAAGTCTTTGTTCAGGACCGGAAGCCAAGGAGAATCCTATGCTATTTAAAGATCGAACCGCCGCTGGGCAATTTCTGGCGGGGCAACTCGCATCCTATGCAAATCGTCCTGAAGTTATAGTCCTGGGATTACCTCGGGGAGGGGTTCCGGTCGCCTTTGAAGTCGCAAAAGCCTTGAATGCAAACTTCGATGTTTTTCTGGTACGAAAATTGGGGGTGCCTGGGCAAGAGGAGCTGGCAATGGGGGCAATTGCCTCTGGAGGAGTGCGGGTTCTCAATCAAGCCGTGGTGCGATCGCTGAGAATTTCAACCCAAACAATTGACAAAGTGACTCACAAGGAACAGCAGGAGCTTGCCCGCCGGGAGCAACTTTATCGAGATGGGCAACCGGAACCAACCCTAGAAAATCGCACGGTGATTCTGGTGGACGATGGTTTGGCAACGGGGGCAACCATGCGGGCTGCAGTCATGGCCCTGCGAGAGCAGCACCCGGCTCAGATTGTGGTCGCAGTCCCGATCTCTGCCCCTGAAACCTGTGATCAACTAAAAGAAACGGTTGATGATATCCTTTGTGCCATGACTCCCCAGCCTTTTCAAAGTGTCGGAGTTTGGTATGAGAATTTTTCCCAGACAACTGATCAAGAGGTCCGCAGACTGCTGAATCAGGCCGCGCTTCGAGAGCCGAGCCCTACCTATTCCCAATAAAGCAAAGTTAAGCAGAAGTCATCGTTTACAACCAAGGGTGGTGCACTCAGGCTTGCTAATCCAGAGATGACAATAACGACTGCGTTGCAGCGAACAGAACTAAACACCACCAGGATTCCGAAAGTTATTTGCTGCTAATGGGCCCAAAGATTAAGTTTAGGCGTAACCATCACCATTTATAAATTGTTTTTTAATAAATGTAGAAGTCATCGCGGCGAGAAGACCACCATAATCAAGGTTGAAGTTGACTTCGTCTCCAACCTGTAAATCGTAGTTCTTGCTGTTCAAAATAATATGATCACTGCTAGATCCTAGTATTTCTAAATCATGATTAGATTTTAAGTTAGATACTTGAATATCTTGCCTTCCTAAAGCAATGATCACTCTTTGGTGAATACCTCGATCTTGGAAACTAGGAACGTTTCCAAAAGCATCGCGACAGATCTCTCCAAATGGTAAGGATGGCTTTTGCTTGGACTCGATAACCTCGGCAACGAGTTGGAATGCATGGGTATATAAGCCCGGAATTGTTTTCCGGTTTGTGGTTTCGCAACCTAGAAGAATTGACTCGCCTAATCGCAAGTTATTAACTTTCCAAACATCTTGAGCGGACTTATACCATTCATAATTTGCCGAATTTCCACCCGAAATTATTTTCAAGTTAATCTGAAATTCTTTTTCAATAGTATTAGCCAATTCCGAAAGCTGATGCATTTTTTGGTTGTCTGGCTTAATTCCACCATAGCAAGCCAAGTTACAGCCAATGCCAATAATATTTATGTTAGTTAGGTCAAGTACTTCTTTAATAAATTGAGATAGGTTACAAGGGAGTATTCCCTCGCGTAGATCACCCATCTCTACCATAATAATTATTTGATGAACCTTATTATCTAATTTTGCATAATAGGAAAGAGCTTTGACAATCTCAAGTTCTGTGACAAGACTAATATCTACACTTTTAACAATAGCTTCTGCCTGACTTAATGCCGTGCGAAGAAGTACAAACTGAGTTAAAAGCCCGGCTTTTTTCATTTTTTGAATGTTTTCAAGGCGCGAGTCAGCAATAAATTTTACTCCACCTTGAATCATTGCCTGAGCAATCTTTGGATCTCCTAGAATTGCCTTAGAGACCCCCATTAAAGAAATGCCTTTTTGCCCATAGAGTTGGGAAAGTATCCGAGCATTATGCCTTATTTGAGATAGGGCAATCTTTATTCTTGGTATTGATGCTTTCATCTACAGCTATCTGGGCAAATTACGTCTATCGGATCGCCAACAGAGGTATTTCTATGCTCTCTCGATTAATTTTTTGCTCCAGCTTTGGAAAGCGATCGCTTAAGGCTTGAACAAGTTTTTGACAGCCATAATTAAGGACATCAGTGGTTGGCAATCGAAACCGCTCTTCATAATCCGCGATAATTTTTGGAATCTCTTTGTCCATGAGATTTTCGTGGCTAAGGGTAATGGCGATAACCTTAGACTGGGAGATAGCTTTAATTAGTTTGATTTCACTCTCAAGGGTAGGCATAGCCAGACAAGGAAAATCACACCGGAATTTCCGTGCTGGCGGATGTTGGAGGATAACGCCATCGGGTAGGCTTCCTTTCAAGATACCAAGAGAACTCATAAAAGCAGGATGGCTAACCGCACTCTGACCCTCAACTAAAATGATGTCGGGATTTTCGTTTTTATACGCTTGAACAATTGAGTTTTCAATTTCACCGATCACAAACTGAGAAATAAGTGCATCAATGGATATGCCATACATTGCCCCCTGCATTAAGCTAGTTTGGCCTGTTGCCACTAGTACTGATTTTATGCCGAGATTATTTAAGGTGTTATTGAGTTCTATTGCGGTAGTCATTTTCCCACAAGCACAATCTGTACCTAAGATGGCAATTACCGGAATATCTATTTCAGATATTTGACCAGTATAGACATGTAAATCTTTTAATTGGGGGGGCTTTCTGATGTCATTAATCTGAATGCCATTCTGTGCAGCTGTATAAGCAAACTCTTGATCGTCAGAGAAAAATTCATGAAGACCGTTAATGATATCCATTCCCTTCTCCATGGCTTCTAAGATCAAAAATCTTTCTTCAGTAGATATATAAGCATCTAAAGGAGCCTTTCCATAAATATAGCAGCTTGGAACTTCTGGCAGTTTGCTCAAAGCCTCATCCAAATTAGTAAAAATAGGAATATAGCTTTTTTTACCTCCTAATTCCTCCCCGGCATCTTTACCTGCTAATGAACTATCAATAACCCCAACGATGGAATAAATTTCAGAGTGTCTAACCAATCCTGCGGCAGTTTTGCCATCCGCTAAGCCAAACTGGTTTTCACAGTAAACTAAAGCTGTTTTCTTTGTAATTGCCATTCTACTAATTTCCTTCGATTAAGTCTCAATTCCTCTAAACGTTTTTTGAAACTGTCTAATCCTTATTCAAAATCAAGGATTTTATCTAGTTGCGAATAACGCCCTAAATTGCATCTCGTTTTAAGCCGATGATTTCTACGCATTTACTCAAAATCTATGTGAAAGCCTGAGGATCGACTTTTAAGACGCTAAGTTACTTTTACGAAAAAAGCAGCTAAATCCCCTCTTTGATTGTCTTTATCAAGTAATTAAAAACTGTAAATAGATGCGTTTAAATTATCTTCTTAGGCAGCAGAAAGCCCAGGATTTAGAAAGATATTTATAAAAGCCTAAATAGTTAAAGGTTTGTAGCGAAAACCTCAATCCCTAATTGAGTCTCGATTTAAACTTAGGTTGCATTAATGGTAACACACATTACTCTTTTGCTTTTAACTGACTGGTATATCAATGAACTGATACTGAGTACCATTTGTCTGCTTTGTTACAAAGGTTGTTTTGTTCTGGTCAGCCTAATTTTTAGCCTGACATTGTTTTAATTGCTTGGAATACCTGCTTGATGGTTTCTAAACAATGATTTGACCCATAACTTTATTATTTTGAATTATTTTGAGTTGCTGGAGCCTTTGCCCAGTTTTTGATCCAGGCGGATTGCCTGGTCTAGGGCAAGCTTTTCTCGGGCACGGTGGGCATAGGGCTTTAAAGCCTCTACGCTCAAGCCTGTGAACAAGCTTAAATCTTCTAGGGAAACTCCCTTAACCAACATTTCCACACCCCAAGTCTGCTGGGCTTGTTCGATCTCAATCGGAGTTCCCTCTGGGTTTAGCAATCCTTGGGTACAAGTTTGCCAGCAAGATTGAATTTCTGGTGCTGCCATGGGTTGCCCGGTCTCAGTGACAAATAAAGCCGGATGGTCATCCTTACGGCTTTTGAGCCACTGGGTCAAAGGGTTGTTGCGATACGATCCATAGCGTTTGCCGATAATCCATTGATTGATCGGCACCTGTCGGGCTAAACCTTGGGTTATCCGCAATAGATGTTGATGACGATCACTGAGGTGATCAGCTTTTTGTAGCCCTGCCACCTCTTCCGGCTTCAACCCAGCCCCAAACAGAACATACATCAGGGCATAGGCTGGCAGACTAAGCTGCTTTGCCCGCTGGAGAATTGTGTGAACGATCTCAGCTGGTAAATCTGCAACCCTTGCCGGCGTCAAAATCTGAAGCAAGGGGGCAGAATCCAAGCCTGAGTCAGATCGAGAGGCAACAGTCCCGTCCAGAAATAGAGCAACTAGATGCTCAAGAAAGTCTTGACGGTGATCCCAAAGTTGATGCTCACTGGTCAATTCAAGGATGCTGTACCCCAGCAGCAGGCTATTGAGCAAGCTGGCAATTTTTTCAGGAGCCAGCCGGGGATGCAACTGACCTTGTTCAATCACTGTTTGCAAATATTCAGCCACAATCCGATTGGCTTGAGTGATCTCCCGGCCTAGGGCCTGACGGTTCTCAGGGGGATATTGGCCCGCCTCACCCACCAGCGATCGCACCAGCTCCGGGATCGACTCTAGGGCCTCTAAACGACTCTCAGCATAATCTTTCAGCGCTTCTTCGGGGTTGTTGACTTCTGCTTGCTCCACCCAAGCTTGAGCCAAATGACTTAAGGCAGCCGTTTCTTCGATGACCGCTAGCAGAAGTCCGTGCTTATTCCCAAACTGCCGAAACAAAGTCACTTCATTGACCCCAGCCTGCTCAGCAATCTGACGAGTGGTGGTCTCAGTCACCCCCTGAGCAACAAAGAGGCTCTGGGCAGCGTTAATCAATCGGCGTCGGGTCGAGAGGGGCTGGACAGACATCAGCAATATGCAAGTAGCACTTGCAGTTTTATCAGGGCACTGTTAAGCTGGGAATATGCAAGCAATACTTGCATTTAATTAACAACTTTAGCGTCTCTGCCAGCAAGAAGCCAGGCCAGCTTCCTGTTAGGTGAGCTGCTAACCAACCTAGCCGGATCAAAAATTTTTATGACCCATACCCTTACCCCTGCCTTTCAAGGCAGACAATCTCTAGTGATCAGTTGGACGAATGTGGCTTTTTTTGGCTCAGTTCACGCCCTGGCTCTGCTGGCCCCCTGGTATTTTTCTGGGTCAGCCCTGGGGGTGGCTCTATTGCTGCACTGGTTATTGGGTAGCATTGGCATCTGCTTAGGCTATCATCGCTTATTAACCCACCGCAGCTTACAGGTTCCTAAATGGTTAGAGTACATCATTGCCACTCTCGGGGCTTTGGCTCTGCAAGGGGGACCAATCTTTTGGGTGGCCGGTCACCGACAGCACCACGCCTTTACCGAAGATCCTGACAAAGATCCCTACTCTTCCCAGCGGGGGTTTTGGTGGAGTCATATGCTCTGGATTTTCTATCCCCGGCCGGAGGCTTTTGACCAAGAGCGTTACCAAAAGTTTGCCCCTGACCTGGCCCGAGACCCTTACTACCAATGGCTCAATCGCTACTTTCTGTTGTTGCAAATCCCTCTGGGGTTAATCCTCTATGGTCTGGGGGGGTGGTCTTTTGTCATCTATGGGCTGTTTTTAAGAGCCGTATTGCTCTGGCATACAACCTGGTTAATCAACTCCGCCACGCATCTTAGGGGCCACCGAGCCTTTGAGACTCAGGATAACTCCCAGAATCTTTGGTGGGCAGCATTATTGACTTACGGCGAGGGCTGGCACAATAATCACCATGCCCATCCCAGGGTTGCCAAGGCCGGATGGCAGTGGTGGCAACTCGATCCCACCTGGTGGGCCATTCAAACATTACAAGCCCTGGGGCTGGCCCAGAAAGTGGTGATGCCCCCTAGGCAGGCTTCAGCCACCGGGAAACCCTAACAGTCGCTATGAATACTGCCCCTGGCCGATAGCTGAAGTAATAGGATGTTAGGGGTGCAATTCAAATGCAATAAAGCCCTCGGTATTTGAAACCGAGGGCTTTATTTTATCTAAGGTTTAGCTGCCAAAAGCTTTGGCCAACTAGCTTATACCTTGGCTTCTGTTTGCACCAGCTTCTCCCAACCCAGATCCTTGAGGTTATTGTTCCGCCGCAGAGGCCGCGTGACTAACTCAAGAATATCCCTAGCATTGGTGAAGCCATGAATTTGAGCAAAGGTGAACTCCACTGACCACTTAGTATTGATCCCTCGGGCTTCTAGGGGGTTAGCATGGGCCATGCCGGTGATCACTAGATCTGGACTGAGGGCATTGATCCGCTGGATCTGATTGTAGTTATCCGGCTTTTCAACAATTCTGGGCAGGGCAACCCCCATCTCTCGACAGGTTTTCTCTAATAGTGCCAGCTCCGCACCTTGATAGCGCTTGTCCATGTAGGGAATGCCGATTTCCGGGCAACTCATCCCACAGCGAATCAAGAAGCGGGCCAGGGAAACTTCTAGAAGATTATCCCCCATAAAGAAGACAGACTTGCCGCGAATTAGCTGCAGGTAATCTTCTAGACCGGCCCAGATTTGGGCTTCCCGCTCATCTAGTCCTTGGGGCTCAATCCCAAACACGGAGCAAATCTTTTCTAACCAAGCCCGAGTCCCGTCAGGGCCAATGGGAAAGGGTGCCCCAACAAGCTTGCACTTGCGTCGCCGCATCAGGGTCGTGGCCGTCCGGCTCAAGAAGGGATTAATCCCAGAGACATAGTAGCCTTCTTCAATCACCGGCAGCTCGGTGTAGCGCTTAGAGGGCAACCAACCAGAGACTTGAATCCCTTGTCTTTTTAGCTCCAGGGTGAGTTGGGTCACAACCGGATCAGGTAGGGAGCCAAACAATACTAGGGGTGGGTGATCGTGGTACTGGGATTCTTCGGTGGTAACGTCTTCTTTTTTCTTGCCAAAGTTCAGCAGCGAAGAGATCGCATTGCGCTCTTTTTTCTCAGCTTCTATCACCGGAGCCTTACTGGGGCAACGGTGGGCCATGGCTGCCAGCACTGTGTCTTCCCCTTGGGTAAAGGCGTAGTCAAGGCCATTGGCCCGAGCAACCACAATCGGAATTCCGATTTCCCCTTCTAGCCTGGGCGCTAGTCCTTCTAGATCCATCTTGATGATTTCGGTGGTGCAGGTGCCGATCCAGACAATCACACTGGGATTGCGATCGCGCTTGATTTGCACACAAAGCCGCTTTAACTCTTCGTAGTCATTCAGCTTGGCGGAGATATCACCTTCTTCCAATTCCGCCATGGCGTAGCGGGGTTCAGCAAAAATCATCACGCCCATGGCATTTTGCAGGAAGTAGCCACAGGTCTTGGTGCCAATCACCAGAAAGAAGCTATCTTCAATCTTCTGGTAGAGCCAAGCAACACAGCTAATCGGACAAAAGGTGTGATAGTTTCCGGTTTCGCACTCAAAGTCCAGGGCTTGAGGCTCGGTGTTTACAGTCGTGGTCATGGGAAAAACTCCAAAGCACAAGGGGGAAGATAAAGGAAGATTGAGTCTAGTCAAAGGATATTTTTAATCAAGGCCCTGGGGGCTCAAAACCTTCTAGACCATCATCAGATCCAGCTCTTCATGTTCTGTTTTCTGAGGCTGAGCCGGGTTCAAGTAAAAGTCAGACAGCAGCGCAAACAAATCGCGATCGGGGGTGTCGGTGGGAACCACGCCCTCCGGCGAAGCCAGAACTTGGTCCGCAATATTGAGGTAGTAATCACAAACTGCGTTGAGGGACGGGTCAGACTCAGCCATCTCAAACAGCGTTTTCCCCTTGACCCTGGATACGCGAATATCTTCGATCAGCGGCAGGATCTCCAGCACCGGCATCGGCACCGTCTCAATATATTTATCGATCAAATCCCGCTGTGAGGTCCGGTTACCGATTAAACCTGCTAAGCGTAGCGGATGGGTGCGAGCTTTCTCCCGCACAGAAGCAGCAATCCGGTTGGCGGCAAATAGAGCATCAAAGCCATTGTCCGTGACAATCATGCAGTAGTCTGCATAGTTAAGGGGGGCGGCAAAACCACCACAAACCACGTCACCCAAAACATCAAATAGGATGACATCATACTCATCAAAAGCATTTAGCTCCTTGAGCAGCTTGACGGTTTCACCCACAACATACCCACCGCATCCAGCTCCAGCAGGCGGGCCGCCAGCTTCAACGCAATCAACACCACCATAGCCCTTGTAGATTACATCTTCCGGCCAGACATCTTCGTAGTGGTAATCCTTGCTTTGCAGGGTATCAATAATGGTTGGGATCAGAAATCCAGTCAGGGTGAAGGTGCTGTCGTGCTTAGGGTCACAGCCGATTTGCAGCACTTTTTTACCTCGGCGGGCCAAGGCAACTGAAATATTACAACTCGTTGTGGACTTGCCAATTCCACCCTTGCCATAAACTGCTAATCTCACGCTGGTACTCTCCTAAAATAGGGGGATCTAAAACTACGAAGTCACAGTCCTAAACTAGTGCCATGATCTGAGACTTCTATATTGATTCTGGATTTGATTGCCAATGAATTTTGTCCTTGAACCAATTATTGACCATCTTGAAACGAAATAAAAGGGCTTCTAGGGCTATCAAGCACACATCCCAGGAGTCAGAAGCCTTCTCAGCACCTTTAGTTTTACGAAGCAGTGCTTATCTTCTCTCAACCGATTAAAACCGCTCTAGTGTGAATTTATAGTTCTAAATCTATAAAAATGAGAACAAAAGACAAATTACCTCGGCTGCCCCAAGCCTTTTGAAACCAAGGTTTAGAGTCAAGGCTGATTTCCCAAACGGCTTAGAGAGGGCTAGGCGCGATCGCTGCTAATCAATGGCTACTTGCCTGGCTGGGCTCCTAAGCCCCAACACCAGTAGCTTGCAGAAAACCCAGCTCAACCCTGGGTCTAGCAGTTTTTCCCAGGCGCTGAAGTCAAGACCTGGGAGACCTTTAGCAGGAACTACTCTGGTTCAAAGATTCACTGAAATCTCTCCCCAGGTCACAAACCCAAAGCATATTTAGCCTTGGCTTTGTTAAAAATGATTAATTTTGCCGATTTCACTGATTTCTGAGCCTGAATTTAAGCAGTCGCGATTTCTGGAGCGACTGCAGGAATCAGAACTGACCTCACAGAGAGACTGTAGGCGGGAATAAGGCTGCTGCTGGGGACGGCAATACCTATCTCAGCAGATGTAAACACCGATCCAACTAATTAAGATTGGCTTTCTACAATGTGAAGTATCCAAGTGAAGCCATTGTTAATTGATTTGAGAAGGGAAAGTTTAGACGATGCAGCCCACAAACCCCAATCAGTTCACGGAAAAGGCTTGGGAAGCAATTGTTCGGACGCCTGAGATTGCCAAACAAGTCCAGCAGCAGCAAATTGAAAGTGAGCACTTAATGAAGGCGTTGCTGGAGCAGGACGGACTCGCTGGTAGCGTTCTTGTCAAGGCGGGAGCCAACGTGCAGCGATTGCGCGACTATACGGATGACTTTATCGCTCGCCAACCCAAACTGACCGGAACGAGTAGCTCTGTTTATCTTGGACGCAGCTTGGATACCTTGCTAGACCGGGCAGAAGCTTCCCGCAAACAGTTGGGAGATGACTTTATTTCGATTGAACATTTGGTTTTGGCTTATCCCCAGGATGAACGTTTTGGTAAGCCTCTGCTGCTAGAGGTGGGGATATCAGCGGCAACCCTGAAAGAAACAGTTCAACAAATTCGCGGAAGTCAAAAAGTGACTGATCAAAATCCAGAAGGGAAGTACGAATCCCTAGAGAAGTATGGCCGGGATCTGACCCAACTGGCTCGTCAAGGCAAGTTAGACCCGGTGATTGGCCGGGACGACGAGATCCGGCGCACAATTCAGATTTTGTCCCGGCGCACCAAAAACAATCCGGTTCTAATTGGCGAACCGGGGGTGGGGAAAACAGCGATCGCTGAAGGGTTAGCCCAGCGGATTATTACTCGGGATGTGCCGGAGTCTTTGCGCGATCGCCAGTTGATTGCCCTGGATATGGGATCTTTGATTGCCGGCGCTAAATACCGTGGTGAGTTTGAAGAACGCTTAAAAGCAGTTCTCAAAGAAGTCACAGACTCCCAGGGACAAATTATTCTGTTTATTGATGAAATTCACACTGTGGTCGGGGCCGGGGCCACCCAGGGGGCCATGGATGCGGGCAACCTGTTGAAACCCATGCTGGCCCGGGGGGAGTTGCGCTGTATTGGGGCGACCACTCTGGATGAATATCGCAAATACATTGAAAAAGATGCAGCTCTAGAGCGGCGGTTTCAGCAGGTCTATGTGGATCAGCCCACAATCGAAGATACGATTTCGATTCTCCGGGGGCTCAAGGAGCGCTACGAAGTTCACCACGGGGTCAAGATTGCTGACAATGCTCTGGTGGCGGCAGCAACGCTTTCGACTCGTTACATCAGCGATCGCTTCTTACCGGACAAAGCGATCGACTTGGTCGACGAAGCAGCGGCCAAGCTCAAGATGGAAATCACCTCTAAACCAGAGGAGCTGGATGAAATTGACCGCAAGATCCTGCAACTTGAGATGGAGCGATTGTCTTTAGAAAAAGAAAGTGATCCGGCCTCCAAAGAGCGCCTAGAGCGCTTAGAGCGGGAGCTGGCTGATCTTAAAGAAGGTCAGAATACTCTCAACGCCCAATGGCAATCTGAGAAGCAGATGCTAGAGCAGATTCAGGCCACCAAAGAAGAAATTGATCGAGTCAATATTGAAATTCAGCAGGCAGAGCGAAACTACGATCTCAATC
This sequence comes from Thermosynechococcaceae cyanobacterium, assembly GCA_041748255.1. Classification (GTDB taxonomy): domain Bacteria; phylum Cyanobacteriota; class Cyanobacteriia; order Thermosynechococcales; family Thermosynechococcaceae; genus JBGTDP01. The sequence goes on from JBGTDP010000194.1 coordinate 16,948, forward strand.
GGGCCGCCGAGCTCAAGTATGGCAAGCTTACAGATCTGCAACGGCAGGTAGAAGAGGCGGAAACGCAGCTCGCCCAAACCCAGACCACTGGCAAGTCCCTCCTGCGCGAAGAAGTCAAGGAGGCTGATATTGCCGAGATTATTTCCAAATGGACCGGCATCCCGATCAGCAAACTGGTGGAGTCCGAAAAAGAAAAGCTCCTTCAACTAGAAGATGAACTTCACCACCGGGTTGTCGGCCAGGATGAAGCAGTCACAGCCGTAGCAGATGCCATTCAACGCTCCCGGGCCGGCTTAGCGGATCCCAATCGCCCGATCGCCAGCTTTATCTTTTTGGGTCCGACGGGGGTCGGTAAAACCGAGCTCGCCAAAGCATTGGCCACCTACCTGTTTGATACCGAAGGGGCAATGGTGCGAATTGACATGTCTGAGTACATGGAGAAACACTCGGTTTCTCGCCTGGTTGGTGCCCCTCCAGGGTATGTCGGCTATGAAGAAGGTGGTCAGCTCACAGAGGCCATTCGCCGCCGTCCCTATGCAGTAATTTTGTTTGATGAGATCGAAAAAGCCCACCCGGATGTGTTTAATATCCTGCTGCAAATCCTTGATGATGGTCGAGTCACAGATGCCCAGGGACGCACGGTGGACTTCAAGAACGCTGTGATTATTATGACCAGCAACATTGGTTCTCAGTTCATTGTCGATGTTGCCGGGGATGATACCCGCTATCCTGAAATGCACGAGCGAGTAATGGAGGCAATGCGCACCAGCTTCCGACCAGAGTTTCTCAACCGCATTGATGAGGTAATCATCTTCCACAGCCTCCGAAAAGACCAATTGCGGCAAATTGTCCAATTGCAGGTCCAGCGGCTAGAGGCTCGGCTGGCCGAGCGGAAGATCTCCCTAAAGCTCACTGAATCAGCCTTGGATTTCCTGGCAGAAGTCGGTTATGACCCAGTCTACGGGGCTCGGCCCCTGAAGCGGGCAATTCAGCGGGAGCTAGAAACCCAGATTGCTAAGCAAATTTTGCGGAGTGAAGTCAACGACGGCGATACTATTTTTGTGGATGTGGAAAACGAGCGCCTGGCATTTAAGCGGCTGCCCGCGGAGATGGTAACAACGGTTTCCTCCTAAAGTTCTCGTTCTTAGGCCCTACAAGACGGATTAAGCAACCCCTAGCCCGTCTTTTTTTCAGAACCAAAGTAAAGATCACTCAGCTCCTCAAGGGAAATATCTGTTTCACGGCCTGGCTTCTGAAAGTAGTCAGGAATCGGGAGCAGCTCCTGGGACCGCCGGTCTCCTGGCGCGGTTACAATCTTTTCGATCAGCGTTAAATATGCAGCCGCAATGCTCTCCCAGGTGTAGTGTTCTAGGATATGCTGTCGACCTCGGTGGGCAAACGCCTCCCAGCTCTGGGGATCACAGATCACCCGCTCTAGCCCCTGGGCAATACTGGCTGGATCATCGGGGTCAACGAGAATGCCATATTCTTGATCGCCATCCCGAAGGCTTTCCGAAGGACCCCCATTCTGGGTGGCAATCACAGGCAGACCGGCGACTGCTGCCTCTAAAGGAGCCAGGCCAAAGGGCTCGTAGTGAGAGGTCAAGGCAAACACCGATCGACGTTTGGCAAAAAATCGATAGGCTGCGGCTAGGGCTCGTTGATTGGGTAGGGAAAAGGCACTAACTTTTCCTGTCAAGTCATTTTCTTCAATTACTTTCCGGATCGGAACTAGCACCTTTTGTTCCGTTTGAGCATCGCGAGCTTCTTCCTGCAAGGGGTCCTCCAGACCACTGGTAAAGATCACTAAGTTGGCTTGCTCCTGAAGGGCTGGACTATGGGCAAAGGCCTGTACCAGTGCCAGGTGGTTCTTTTTCGGATCTAAGCGACTGGAGGCAACGATCGCAGGTAAATTTCGCCGCTGCTCAGGAATATCTCGGGCCAAGCGGGCCTGAACCTGACGATGGGTTTTCTCCTCATCCTTTGAGCGGGCTTCGGCATCAAATATCTTTGGGTTGACCCCCGGTGGAATCACGGCAAAGCGAGGATCATTTTCCACATCCACTGCCCCGCGATAAGCGCGATGGGCATATTGTTCAAACCGTTCATGATGGGTGCTAGTGATGTTGACGGCCGAACGATTCATGCTCAGTCGCTCTCCCATTAAGCGCCGACCAAAGTGATAGTGTTCATCCATTTCGGCTAACGTTTTGGAATTAACGTGCAGTTTGTCCATCTTCTGGGCTCCCAGAGAGTGGGCGGTGAAGGTAAAGGGCACCCCTGTTTCAGCCTCAATCAGGGTGCCGCATAATCCACCATCTCCATAGTGAGCGGTCATCGCATCTGGCAGCCCCCCGTGATCTCGATAGAATTGCACAATATTGGGCACCCAATTCTTGATTAAATGGGGCCATAAAAGTTCTTTGGGCAGAAAGTCTTCTGGTCCGGCAGGTAAGCGGATAATCCGGATGCCGGGACCCTCTGGGTAGGTATCGAAGGGTTCTGAAAACTCCGGCCACTCCGGGTCAATCACCTGGCGAGTCAGGATATCAATCTGATGACCCCGAGCCGCCATTGCCAGAGAAAGCTGCTTCAGATAAACCAGCTGACCACCAAAGTCAGGATGCTCAGTCCAATAACTGTCATCGGGATCAAAGTTACCGTGGGGGTTGAGAAAGCCAATATGCATTGGAAAGTTTTAATAGCGCCTAACTCCCAGAATAGAGTTGATTGGCATTGTCAGTGCAACGTCTGCTAATCTTTCCCCCCTGGCATGGCCCGTATCTGAGCGGAAGCTCCCCCCTTCCAGTTTCAAAGACAGCCTCTCAAGACTGAGGACCTGCCCCTATACTGGATGCCGGGTAAATATGCTAGAGTGATTTCTTGCGCCAATCAATATTCTTCCTGCCGACGAAGCTGCCAGAGATTCATCTAAATGCAGCTTGGGGTTATTTTCTCAAGAGGTAAACATGGCTAAACGCCGCAACCAAAAGAAAGAAAAAGCGTTACGAAACCAGGCCTACGCTCGCAAGTTCCGTAAACGAACCAACAGTGGACGTTTCGGCAGAAGGAACTACGGCGATAATCGCAACGAGTCCAAAGACCAAGATCAAGAAGCCTCTCAAGATAAAGAAACGGAAGCCTCAGATAAGTAAGCTAGAGCTGGCTTGAGTTTACCTAGGTAAACTTGTGGGGCCAAAAGCTGCAATTCATGGCTTACCTGTTTGCGGCAACAAAGTCTCCCGACTTGCCGCCTTTTTTACTCAGTAGACCAATCTGTTCAATTTGGATCGATTTCTCCAGGGCTTTAGCCATATCGTAGAGGGTTAAGGCGGCAACCGAAACGGCTGTCAGGGCTTCCATTTCAACCCCTGTTTCGGCCTTTGTTTGCACCTTTGACTGGATCTGATAGCCGGGTAGTGCCGGATCGGGGTGAATCAACACTTCAATGGTTTGTAAAGGCAAAGGGTGGCACAACGGAATTAGGTGTGCTGTTTGCTTGGCAGCCATAATGCCCGCTAGCTTTGCTGTGTTTAGAACATCTCCTTTGGGAGCATTGCCAGCTTGAATTGCCTTAAAGGTCTCAGCTTGCATTCGTACTCTTCCGCCAGCCACAGCTTCCCGTAGGGTGGAAGGCTTCGCTGAAACATCCACCATCTGAATCTGTCCTGATGCATCTAAGTGCGTCAAAGGATTGCCGGAAGTGTCTGTCATTGAGGCTTTCTTATGGTAGGATAAGGTTTCTGCAAGGGCTTGTAGCTCAGTGGACTAGAGCACGTGGCTACGGACCACGGTGTCGGGGGTTCGAATCCCTCCCTGCCCGTCCAGAATTTTTAACTTAAAATTCATTGCCAGATCATAGAGTGGAACTTCAACCAAGGCAAGAAGTTGACCTCTTGGTTACCTAATTAACTTAAGGATTTAAGAAATATTTAGGTTCAGCTCAAAGGTTATGAGTTGGTTAAATTTTGGGAATCTTGAGGTTAAGTTCAATATTTAACCGCAAGGATTTGCCTAGTCAGGGCTTACGCAAGGAGCTCCAGTTTTTTGGGCCTATGTTTGATGCATTTTCAACCCTGATAGCCGAAGTTAGTAGATGCTGGACTTCAAGGAAATCAACCCTAGGGCTTTGACTGCCGGATAATATCTGGGGTTCAACCTGGGAAATTAAGGCTTAATGCGGCTTGTTTCCTGCACAGTTTTTCAGCCTGAATTACAATCATGACTAATGTCGCTTGATTCAGAAGGGATTTGAGTTCATTGATTAATTCGATTTCTCCTAGGGACGCTGTAGAACACGACGCCCTTACCCAGAGCCATTCTCATTCAACTACTCATCCTCACGTTCATAGTGAAGAATCCCTGCGGGCAATTGTTAATCGCCTCTCCCGGATAGAGGGCCACATTCGGGGGGTAAAAACGATGGTTCAGGAAAGTCGGGCTTGCCCGGATGTATTAGTCCAGATTGCTGCTGTCCGAGGAGCCCTAGACCGCGTTGCTCGGATCATTTTGGATGAGCACTTGACCGAGTGTATTGGTCGCGCTGCTCAGGAAGGAAATATTGAAGTTGAAATTGAAGAACTAAAAGCAGCCTTGGACCGGTTTTTGCCTTAGTAGAATTGCTGATCCCTACTTTGGCAAACGTCTCCGGTATTTACGCTCTTGGATTAGGCTTTGGGGTCTAAAGGTTTGGGTGGACCAAACAAAGCAACTATGGGGGAGCAGCCTGAGTCTGCGCTAATTCCTCAGCCAGCATTTTTTGATAGATATGGCCCAGGCTAGAAGTCATTGCATTGTCTTCGATCCCATAACCTAGGCTGGTCCAGGTGCCCGATAACAGATGAAGCACCTGGTCAAGTTGGCCCTCTTGGAGTAGGACTGGAATCTCTTCACCTCCCCAGGCCTGAGAATCCATTAGCCAAGCATAAACAACGGCATCTTGATACTTTGGTTCAAAGCTGAAGGATTCCCACAGCCAAAACTCAGACGGATTTGGGTGGTATTGTTGGGCCTTATCTAACCAGGTGGTGGTGATGAACTGGTAGCGACCTGCAGCAGTTGTGCAGTTGCCCTGATTGGGGCCAGCGAGAATTGTAATGCACCGATCAGGATGATGACGAAGCGTTTCGCTACGCCCACCACCATAGAGAAGATTGTAAGGACTTGGATCATGGGCTTCACTAGCCGAGATTGTGCGCATCAACGCCCGCACGTAGGGATTGCCTGCTTGCATAACTAAGGGAGGGGTAGGATTTTCTGTCCCTAAATAGTTAGAAGTCCTTGGCCCCTGCCATAGAAGGGTTAGGAGGCCGAGGATGCCTATCAAAACCACAACCTGCGATCGCTGGAGTTTTCGTCTCGGCTTCACAGCAGGGTGACGGTTTGAATTTGCCATTGCCAAATCAGGGGATTGCTACTTTAGCCAACACTGGCAAATAACTCTTCTAAGGAGCGCGCTGGTGCGTCTTCCTGGGCCACAATCTCAACGATTTTATTGTTGGCCTCAGTTTCAAACAGGGCATTAACACAGACCTGGGCAACTTTGGTGCGGGGGATGCTGCCATCGGTAAGGGAGTCAGCCCCAGCCATCTTGATCGGCCAATCATTGTCTTCGTTTTTAAGCCCGCCAGGTCTGACAATTGTATAGGTCAAGCCACTTTTTTGCAGGTACTCCTCTGCCTGCTTTTTCCAGACTAAAATCAGCCAAAACAAATTCAAGGGGTGAAAAAGTTTAGAGGTACACATAGAAGAGACAAAGACAAAATGCTCAATGCCGGTTTGTTTGGCAGCATTGACAAGATTTTTGGTACCTTCGTAATCAACTTTGTAGGGACCGGTGGGATCAAAGCTGGGGGCAGCCCCGGTGGCACAGATCAATGCCGTAGAATCTGCGATCGCATTTACCAAAGCATCAGGCTCTAAAACATCACCGATCACTAATTCCGCCTCAGGAGGAAGGCTAGATCTACCCTTTTCTAGATCCCGAACCAGGGCTCGAACGGGAATCTCTCGGTTGACTAACTCGCGCACAACTCGGTGACCTGTTTGACCTGTTGCCCCGGCGACAAATACTTTCATAAGAATTTACATTGCATAAATTTCACTTTATCTAGGATTCTAGTCAGAATAAGAGCAGGCTTCATTCACCGTTGGTAAGACTAAGTGGCTTTAGCAGAAATTTCTTTATGATTCGACTTCATCAGAAATGGTTGGTGCGATTTTTTCATGGTTTAAACTTGATGGCCCTCTGGGCGATGATCGGCAGTGGTTTGCAAATTTACAATGCCAACCCGGTATTTGGGGGCCGAGCCGGGGTAGATGCTCCTAAGATCTTAACCATTGGCGGGTGGCTTGCCGGGGGACGCCACTGGCATTTCTTTTTTATGTGGTTTTTTGCCCTGAACCTGCTCTGGTATGGGGTTTATTTGCTGGTCTCCCGCCATTGGCAGCAGCGCTATCCCAGCCTCAAGGATCTCAAGGCAATTCAGTCGGGCAAAAATCCCAAGCGAATCACCTATTCCTGGCACCGAATCACCATTCTATTGCTGATTGCCACCCTCCTATGGAGTCTGGTTACAGGTTTAGGGATGTACAAGCCTGTACAGTTTAGCTGGATTGTTAGCTTGGTCGGTGGAGAGTGGCAAGCGCTGCGAATTGCTCACTTTTTGCCTGTGGTTGCGATCGTGCTGCTGAGCTGGAGTCACATTCGCCACGGACTTAAGATTGGGGGTTGGCCGCTGCTGCAATCGATTTTTGTAGATGCCTACCGTCGAAGCCCACGAAAATCTAACCCCTCCTCCGATCGCTCCCACCCTTAGTTTCAAAGTTCCTAGCTGTCACTATGTCCAATTCCTCTTTGCCTGAAGATTTTGCCCCTGGCAGAATACCCCGCCGCCGATTCCTCCAGCTGGCTCAATTCAGTGGCCTGGGAACGCTGCTCTCCGGCTGTAGTGTCGGTGGGCTAGAGGCAGTGATTCATCAAGCCTGGGAGCCGGTCAATCAAACCCTGCAATCAGCAATTTTTAACCCTCAACGCTTGGCCCCAGAATTCCCGGATGCGGCAATTCAGCCCCAGGCGTTACTAACTAATGATATTAACTTCAATGCTGGGCGGCCCCTGCCTGCAATTGACCCTCAGCAGTATCGCCTCAAAATCACCGGCGATGTTGCCCAGCCTCAATCTTTTTCCCTAGCAGCCCTGCAAGCATTGCCAGCTAGGACTATGACCATTCGTCATGTCTGTGTGGAAGGGTGGGCAGCCGTAGTCAAGTGGACTGGGGTACCCCTACAGGCGATCGCGGCTTTGGTCCAACCCCTAGAAACGGTTCGCTATGCTTATTTTTACTCTGAGGATGGCTACTACGAAAGCTGGGACTTAGCCTCGGCCTTGCATCCTCAAACGTTAATGGTCTATGGCAAGAATGGAGGGCCGCTACCACCAGAGAATGGGGCTCCCCTGCGCTTAGCTTCCCCGGTTAAACTGGGCTACAAGCAAAGCAAGTGGGTGACCGAGATTGGGTTTTTAAGTCAACTGCCCTCCCGTCGGGGTTACTGGGAAGATCGCGGCTACGAGTGGTATGCCGGACTATGACGCTAGGGTGTGGGGGTTCATATCCACCCCAGGGATACCAAGGCTGACTGAAGCCCTTATTCTCCTGGGTCAATCGCTTCTAAGCGGCGCTGAATTTGCTTTAAGGTTTGGTAAATTTCTGGCAGGCGACTGTACAAGGTTGCGGCCCGCAACCACGTTTTGTGAGGAATTGCCGGCCCTCCCGACATCACTGCCCCAGGGTCTACATCTTTAGTAATGCCAGCTTGGGCGGAGGCGACTGCGCGATCGCCAACCTTGGCCTGATTGGCAACCCCCACCTGTCCAGCCAAAATAACTTTTTTGCCCAGCCTCACCCCACCGGTTAGGCCCACCTGCCCAGCCAGAACACACTGTTCTCCAATCTGGCAGCCATGGCCGATTTGAACTAAATTATCAATTTTTGTCCCCTGGGCGATCAGTGTCTCCCCCACGGCCGGACGGTCGATCGCACTGTTGCAGCCCACTTCTACTCCATCTTCTAAAACCGTCCGGCCAGACTGTTGCATCTTAAACCAACCCTCCGGTGTGGGCACAAACCCAAACCCCTCGGCCCCAATCACTGCGCCGCTGTGAATCACACAATCGGCTCCGATCTGAGCCCGCTCATGAATCACGCAGTTGGCATGGAGAACCGTGCGATCGCCAAGGCTAACCCCCGGATAAATCACCACATTGGGATGAATGCAAACCCCATTACCGATCTGGGCTCCGGCTTGAATTGAAACGTGGGAGCCAATAAAGACATCCTTGCCAAGCTGTACCGATGGATGAACAACGGCTGTGGGATGGATTCCTGGAGTAGGTTTATAGGGCTGGTAAAACAAAGCCACTGCTTGAGCAAACAGCATTCGAGGTTGGGAAGTCGCCATCCAGGCAATTCCCCGGAGATCGGCTTGCGCTTGCAAATGGTGGTTCTGGGGCAAAATTAACCCGCTGGCCCTGGTCTGCTGAATCCAGCGCTCAAACTGGCTGTCATCGATAAAACTCAGGGTCCCTGGATCTGCTTGATCGACTGCAGCCACCCCCATAATCTCAGGGTCAGCAGCCAGACTGCTCTCCATAGGGCTTTGCCCAGTTGAGGCTGCCAGGGTCTGAACGATTTGGCTAAACTTCATCACAAAACATTGATATCCTGGATGCGCCACTGCCCATCTTTACGAACCAGCGTATAGCGGGCTCGATAAGGATCTTGATAGGAAGCGTCGGACTGTAGCTGACCCTGCTGATAAAACTTGGCGGTTTCCTGAAGGTTGACCAAAACCTGGGCTTGATTCGGCCCTTGGGGATCAACTCGCTCAACCTGGAGCTGATTTAAACTGTACTGCCAGTGCCAGTTACTTGCTTTGGCATCGTTGGCCCGGGTCTGCCAGTTGGTCAGGGCCGGTCCCGTTAGGATCTGGGCTAGTTTTTCCTGCTGGTGGTTTGGTCCCAAAGCTTGGGACTTAATCGCCTGCCAATTCTGAATCAGCTGTTTGGCTGACTCCTTTGTCAAGGCTGCTGTCTGAGGGTTGGGGGTTGGGCTGGGACTGGCAATTGGAGGGCTGACTTGGGGTGAAGGGGATAGATTGTCCTGGGGCGAGGCTTGAGTGGTAGAGGGAGAAGTTTTTGTGAGTTGCAAAATTGCGATCGCCACCAAGACCATTCCTAAAATGCCCAACCCAATCACACTTGCCAGGCCCAAGGGGAAATGACTCCGCCGCCGCCGGACAACCCGTCTTAAGTCAGCTAGTTGGGGTGATCGACCTTGGGGTGAAGGGCGATGCCGTTGAGGGCGCTGACCGGAGGAACCCTGTTTTCGGTCAGGTCTAACCCTTCGGGGACGCCTCGGGGCTTCAGTTGGGGGCGTTACAGGTGCTTGGGGGGGGGCTTGAAAGACTTGTACCTCAGGCAGAGTCTGGGCACTCTGGGCAGGCAACTCTGGGGTTGGATTTTCTACCTGGTTTCCTAGAGGGAGTTGGGCCGGATCTCTCTTTTCAGACTCTGGAAAGGTGGCAGGAATGACAGTTTCAGTTGTCCTGCCGGAAGGGCCTGTTCCCAATTCTTCTAAGTAGTCCTGAACCTGGGGGTCGGCAAAATAGGCTGATAGGGAAACAGATTGGTCAGCTAACTCCCGGAAGTAGAAATAAACTTCCTCCTTTAGCCAGCGCTCGGTGTAAAGATAAAGCCCTGGAATTAAATCAGGTGAATCAGCCGAATATTCTCGAATAAAAGCCACTGACTCATAGTCCTGACTTTGGTCTAAGGCTTGACTAACCTCCGGAGTTTGTCCCAGGAGCAGGGCACAAATTGCCTGCTCAAGATAGGTGTCTTGGTGATTTCTTAATCGAACTAGCAGTGCTTTAGCGCGGCGAATTAAGGCTGGTTGCTTTTGTGAAAAGCCTCTGGCCACCAGGGCATAGACCGCCAGATAGGTTGCCACGGCTGAGGGGCGGCGAGCTTCAGCTTCAAATAGCTCCTGCTGTTGAGCCGTACTTAAGTGGCCCCGAAGTTGTTGAATAAACCTGAGGAAGTCTTCGATGCTCAACCCGGAGTGGTCATTGCCAGTGCCGTCGATCCCTCTGCGCTCCTGGAGCATTTCTTGCAAAAGGGAGAGTCCTTGGACTGAGGCGGAGTCATCCTCATCCTTGGCCTGGGAAAGAGATTCTAAGATCCGGTAAGGGCGAAGCTTATAAAGCTCGCTTAAAATTTCAGCTTGAATGTCAGAGAAGAGACCTTCTCGCAACAGCAGATCCAGTCCTGCTTGCAAAGAGTGGGCGGCGGCTTCAAATTGGCTCTTTTGCCAATCTTCTCGTCCGATTTCTAAATGGGCCAGGGCAGCGGCTAAGACAATATCTGCCTCCGAGAGGGGGGAACCGGAGCGCTGATCCCTCAGGTTTAGAATGCCGCTATGGCTGAGAACCGGCTGAGCTAACTTCAAGACCAGATCATATTCCCCAAGTTCCTGGAGCAGTAGTAAAGCCCCAGCCAAATGCTGATCTTGAATTTCAACTCCGTTCGGTTCTAAAGTTGCCATGCCGGCAATGGGTTCTTTGGCATAGGTCTCAGCAAAGAAATGCCCATCGTAAGCTCGTCGCTGCTCAGGATTACTAAGAACGATATAAGCCTGCTCTAAAATTTGTTTGCGGGCAGTAATCGCGGCATCACTGTATTGAATCCGAGGCAGTTGTTGCAAGCGATCGCTATAGGCCTGCTGAATCTGTTCAGAAGACGCCTGAATTGGCACACCCAGAATCCGATAAAAGTCGAGGGGAACCTTCAAAAGCCTATCCTCGGCAGCAATTAATGAGATTAATGTATCCTAGCGAAGTTCGAGACAGCAAATCAGGTGCCAGTATCATAGCCTGTAATGGTTTGAGTATCTGCAACTGATAAAAAAAAATCAGCGATCTGAACAAATAAATGTTCAAATTGCTGAGTTATCAAGTCAGGCTCAAGCTTATGCCCCAAAGCTATTTCAGCACAGAAGCTGATCAGGGAAGGAAAGAAAAAACTGCCTTTACTGAAGTCCACCCCAGAGATTATTTTTCATCAACGTACATTTGCGGCTCAACGGCAAAATTGTTCATTCTGCCGGTTTCATCAACCCCATAGCCATCGGTTGTTTTGAGATCAGTGTTCTGCTCATCTGCTTCTGCGGCCTGGAGTTGTTCTTGGTTGGTTTCAAGATCAGCATTAGACGGAATGATTGTATCTGGAGGATTAACCGCTTTGGTGGGTTGAGCCGTTTGGACTGCCCACTGATTGCCAGCCGCTCCTTTTCCAGGTTGGGCTTGGTTGGGATCAGATTGATTGCTCATGATTGCTCCTTTTAGCTTAAACAGAGGGGGTCAAAACGGGGACTTAAGGCTTCATCTAAGCTCCAGTAATTGCTTGTATCCTTTAGGTAGCAAACGCTTCGCCCCCCTCTAAAATATCTTTGAAGGTAGCTTAGTTTTGCTAAGGCCAAACTCTTTCGCTGGTATTAAACCCCGGACTTAGGTAAGCGGATGTTTAAATGGTGTTCGATGCTATCCGAACTGCTCAGGGCAAACGCATACTCAAAATGGGAGGATCGAGGGGCATAACTCAGGAGCTTAGCTATGTCCCAGCCGATTGAGCCATCAGCACAACTGCTAGAGCACTTCAAAAAACTAGAGGACCCGCGAGCAGAACATCTGCTG
>JBGTDP010000195.1:0-2630 GCA_041748255.1 Thermosynechococcaceae cyanobacterium
GCCATGAACCCTTGGGTGTCAGCAAAGCCGAGAATTTTACTGATGCCGGACTGAAAAAAGATTGCAGCTAGAAAGGCTCGGGCGACCAGGGGAATGAATCTTGGGACACTCATGGCTCTCACCTATTGGTTAGTCGATTACTGGTCAAGCTCTAACTTAGCGGAAAACCGGACCCCCCCAAAGGCAAGTCCGGTTCTAAAGTCAAGTCGGCTCAGCTTCCTGACTTAGGTTAACGACGCTCAGTTGATGCAATAAATGAGTAAAGTACCCTGCGCTTTAGGCTGATACTGATTCTCTAGCCGCTAAACGTATCCTTGATACTATCGACCGTCCGTTCGATAACATTCTTGGTGCTGTCTACTGCCTCTTGGGTCCGAGCTGCGTCTTCCTCTGCTCTTTTATTGATTCGAGCTGAATCTCGCTTGGCTTTGCCCTCAAGGAAGCTTCCATCGTTATCTGTGGCTTGATCAACACGAGCCGCATTGTTTTTGGCCGTTTGTTGAACCTGATTTTTGGCATCTCGGATGAAATTTTTGGCTCGTCCAGCATCTTTACTGGTTTTCCCTTGTACCTGGCTACCCACATCAGCAGCAGCAATCAAATTTGCCGCCGGAGCAGCCATAGCTGCGGTTGAGAAGGACTGCCAACCCAAGGCGATCGCTGAGACACAAAACAGCATTGTCGCCATCCAACGTCCGACAGCAGTAAACCGCTTTGTCAAAGAACTTAGTTTCATAAATTACCTCCATGAGTTTTAGCATCCTAATTATTACTTTATCTGGCTCATCGACCAAATCGTTCCCTGGGCAGAAGTTCCTGACTCACAAGCCAATTGCTTAAAAGCCCAATCCTTAAAAAAGAGTTTCAGCCTGTGTCCGGTTTATCACTCTATCTCTGCTGCACTGTGGGATTATGATGTCAGACATTATCTGCCGCCAAGTCAAAGGTTTGGCGTAGGGCTTAGGTTCAAGCTGATTCAATTCAACAGGAGGAAACCCATGAGCCAGATCAGTGAATACACATCCGAGGAAGTTGAAACCCTCTGCAGAGTGCCCTTAGCTGTTGGGATGATGGTCGTGGGGGCATCTCTTTCGGGGCCTGTTGGAATTGTCAAAGAATTATTGGCCGCCCGCCAAGCAATCAAGGAAGCCTCAAAGCAAGCCCCAGAAAATAGTGTTCTGCACACGCTGTTTTCAGAAGCCAACATGAAGGCCCAAAACGAGCAGATGTCCCATGAAAAGCCCCAAGCTATGGACAAAGCCAAGCAGATGGGAAAAATCCGCCAAGCGATCAGCATTCTCTCTAACAAAGGCGAGGCCAGTGAAGTTGCAGATTACAAAGCCCTGCTAATTAAAGCAGCAGAGAATACGGCCAACGCCGCAAAAGAAGGTGGCTTTCTCGGGATCGGTGGCAAACGGGTTACAGAAGAAGAACAGGCAGTGATTACCGAAATTCGCTCTCTGGTTGGTAGCTAGGGGCGCATAGCCACTCAAATCATCTGTAGCGGTTGCCAGGCTTAGCTCTTGGGCTGTATATAGAATTTAGGAACACTGACGATGCATCGCTTGGCTGCACTACCCGGTGGCTTAACGCCAGGGGACCCAGATGCCGGGGTGATTTTAATTGAGCAGACCCCGGCCCCAATCGTCGTGCTGACGGCTGCAGACACTGAGATTCAGGTGCTGGCCCAGGCTGTCACTCAACTGCCTAAGGATTTTCCGGCCCTGCGGGGGGTAAATCTTTTGCAGTTACAGCAGCAGTTGAGCATTGACACCTATGCCGAGGCGGTTTTGGAACCAGCTCAGGTGATTATCCTGCGGCTATTGGGGGGCAGGGCCTACTGGTCCTATGGCTTAGAAGTTGTGAAGGAAATTGCCCAGCGCACCGGCGCAGCGCTGTTTGTTTTGCCGGGGGATGATCGCCCGGACCCTGACTTGCTGAGTCACTCTACGGTCCCCCTGTCAGCGGTGCATACCCTCTGGCGCTACCTGAGTGAGGGCGGGGTTGAAAATACGGTTCATGCCCTTGAGTTTGTCGCTGCTACTTGCCTGGGAGCAGGTGATCCTCCTCCCCCACCGCAACCCGTGCCCCGATTTGGGGTTTATCCTTACCCCGGATCAACTTCTCCTACGCCTCAACCAGGGGTAGGGATTTTGTTCTACCGGGCCCATTATTTAGCCGCAAACACCGCTCCGATTGATGCCCTGTGTGCAGCCTTGGAGCAGCAACAGTTACAGCCTCTGCCCTTGTTTGTACAGTCGCTCCAGGACCCGGACCTGGCCTCGGAGCTGGTGGCCTACGTTGAATCCTTGCCAGCGCCAGGGATTCAAGTGCTGCTCAACGCCACTAGCTTTTCCTTGGCCAAATTGGGTGCTGAGCTGGATCTAAGTCTGTGGCAACGCCTGGATGTTCCGGTTCTGCAAGTCATTTTCAGTGGCGGCACAGTGGAACAGTGGCAGACTGAGTTTAAGGGCCTCTCCCCTCGGGATATGGCCATGAATGTCGCTCTGCCAGAGGTGGACGGGCGAATTATCAGCCGCGCCGTTTCTTTTAAGACGATTCAAACTCGCAACCAAGATCTAGAAACCGAGGTGGTTAGCTATGAGCCGGTGGGCGATCGCATTGACTTC
>JBGTDP010000196.1:0-8034 GCA_041748255.1 Thermosynechococcaceae cyanobacterium
AGAAACGCTCTTTTCTGACGCGAAGGTTGATCACCTAGAAGCGGTAATTCATCAAGGCATTCATGATTTACTCCAGGATAAAGCTGATTGGGTAGAGCACCATATTCCCCAACAGGACAATTCAGGAGAATCAGCTTCCCACTGGTTTGGTTAATAAATCTGGCCAATCAAGATACAGCCGTTGGGGAGCAAAGCGCTTACAATAGGTCTTCATGAAGGAAGCCTTACTTTGCGTTAACAACCTGCGGGTAGCCTATCCTGGAGCTCCCTCTTCAGGCTCCCTAGAGTGGGCTGTAGACGATGTCTCTTTTAAACTCTGTGCTGGGGAAAGAATGGGGTTGGTGGGAGAGTCTGGGTGTGGAAAATCCACCATCGGCCGTGCCCTCCTCCATCTTTTACCCGCTGCTGCTCAGGTAGATGGGCAGCTTATCTTTGCTGGAAAATCAGCAACCGATCTTTCCTGGAGACAGTTACGCCGATTTCGCGGAGAGTCAATTGCCCTGGTCTTCCAAGATCCAATGACCCGCCTGGACCCTTTGATGACGATCAAAGATCACTGCTTAGAAACGCTACAGGCCCACCAATCTGAGTTATCCCCAGCCCAGGCAAAAACTCAGGTTCTTGAAACTCTAAAAGCAGTAAAGATCCCGGTTGAGCGTTGGCAGCAGTATCCCCATGAGTTTAGTGGCGGCATGCGCCAGCGGGTGGCGATCGCTCTGGCCTTGCTCTTAAATCCCAAAATGATTGTCGCCGATGAACCCACAACCAGCTTAGATGTCACCATCGCTGCAGAGATTTTGCGGGAATTAACCCGTCTGTGCCAGGAGCGACAGATGGCCCTGCTGCTGATTTCCCATGACTTAGCCCTGGTCAGCGAGTACTGCGATCGCCTGGCTGTCATGTACCAAGGCAAGCTGGTAGAAACAGGCGAGGCCCAAGCAATCTTACGGCAACCGCAACATCCCTATACTCAGTCTCTGGTAGAAGCTGCTCTCCACCTGCAAGCTACCCCCCCAGAGGGTAAAGTCCTGACTCAAACTCCAGAGGTGCTGCTAAGGGTTGAAAATCTTAAACAACACTACACCCTGGAGAGCAACTTTATTGCCCGCTTGTTCTCTCAACAAGACCAACTGATTAAAGCGGTGGATGGGGTCACCTTAGAGCTGCAAGCCGGGGAAACCCTAGGCTTGGTGGGTGAATCTGGCTGTGGCAAGAGTACCCTCTCTCGAACGATTCTGCAGCTTGTGCGCCCCACCACCGGCAAAGTTGAGTTTTTGGGCCTGGATTTAGCAAAACTGTCTCGACAGCAGATGCGCCAGCATCGCCGCGAAATTCAAATGATTTTCCAAGACCCCCATGCTTGCCTGAATCCACTGATGAGTGTGGGTCAGAGTGTCGCCGATCCGCTCCTAATTCACCAGTTAGCCACGCCCAAAGCTGCCAAGGTGCAAGCTAAGCAGATGCTGGTGCGGGTAGGTCTAGCAGAAGATTACTACGATCGCCATCCAGGGGATCTTTCCGGGGGACAGCAGCAGCGAGTAGCGATCGCCAGGGCATTAATTACTCAGCCCAAGCTGATTATCTGTGATGAACCGGTGAGTATGCTCGATGCCAGCATCCAAACCCAGGTTCTAGAGTTGATGTTAAACCTAAAACGAGAGTTTAACCTGACGTATTTATTTATTACCCATGACCTCTGGGTGGCTCGGTTTTTTTGCGATCGGATTGCGGTCATGAATGCCGGTCAGATTGTCGAGATCGGGCCGACAGAAGAAATCTTTACTCATCCGCAACACACCTATACCAAGACCCTACTGCAAGCAGCTCCCTTGCTGGCTCGACACGAGTTTTAACGCTAGGCTAGCGTGTAGAGCCTTAAAAAACCCCCCTCAACTCAATCAGGGGGGTTTTTAAATTTAGTAGTTTAGAAACTACTTAGTCTCAGAGAACTCAGCATCAATCACATCATCTTCAGATCCACCCGCTGTTTCTTGATCGGGAGCAGCTCCAGCCTCGCCAGAGTCACCACCGCCAGGGGCAGCGCCACCCTGTTGATAGAGATTGGTACTCACTGAGTAAAGCGCTTGCTGTAGCTCGGTGGTCAAAGTCTTGATCCGCTCAGTATCTTCGCTTTCAGAAGCTTGCCGCAGATCTTTAATCAGACCTTCAATCTTCTCTTTGTCGGCAGCAGGGACTTTATCACCAAACTCATTGATCTGCTTCTCAGCCTGGTAAGCAAGAGACTCAGCCTGATTCTTGGCTTCAATTTTTTCCCGGCGATCCCGGTCAGTGGAGGCATTCTGCTCAGCTTCGTTGACCATCCGCTCCACTTCATCAGAGGGTAGAGTCGAGGCTCCCGTGATACTGATCGACTGCTCCTTACCGGTTCCCTTATCCTTGGCCTTGACATTCAAGATCCCGTTGGCATCAATGTCAAAGGTAACTTCAATTTGAGGCACGCCTCGGGGGGACGGGGGAATTCCATCTAAGCGGAAGGTTCCTAAGCTCTTGTTGTCATTAGACATCTCCCGTTCGCCCTGAAGCACATGGATTTCCACATTACTTTGGCCATCCACAGCTGTGGAGAAGACCTCTGATTTCTTAGTAGGAATCGTGGTGTTGCGGGGGATAATCTTGGTCATCACACCCCCTAGGGTTTCGACACCCAGGGATAGCGGCGTGACATCAAGCAACAGAATATCTTTAACTTCTCCCGCTAATACCCCAGCTTGAATGGCAGCACCAATGGCAACCACTTCATCAGGATTAACAGTTTGGTTAGTGCCTTTGTCCAACAGCCGCTTAACAAGTTCCTGCACGGCTGGAATCCGGGTGGAGCCACCCACCAGAACCACTTCATCAATGGCACCTTTATCGAGCTTGGCATCCCGCAGGGAATTCTCAACCGGGATGCGAGAGCGGTCAATCAAGTCAGAGCACAACTCTTCAAACTTACTGCGGGTCAAGGTCATATCCAGGTGCTTCGGACCGTCCTGAGTGGCAGTAATAAAGGGGAGATTAATCTCAGCCTGAGTGACACTGGAGAGTTCAATTTTGGCTTTTTCTGCCGCCTCGGTCAGGCGCTGAAGGGCTTGTTTGTCTTTGCGCAGGTCAACGCCTTCATTTTTCTTGAATTCTTCGGCTAGGTAATCAACGATTTTCTTATCAAAGTCGTCACCCCCAAGATGGGTATCCCCAGAAGTGGACAAGACTTCAAACACGCCATCCCCAACTTCTAAAATCGAGACATCAAAGGTGCCTCCCCCCAAGTCAAAGACCAGAATGGTTTCATTGCTTTTCTTGTCTAGACCATAGGCCAAGGAGGCAGCCGTGGGTTCGTTGATGATCCGCAGAACTTCTAGACCAGCAACTTTACCGGCATCTTTGGTAGCTTGACGCTGAGAGTCGTTGAAATAGGCTGGGACTGTGATCACCGCTTGAGTAACTTGCTCCCCTAGATACTTGCTGGCATCATCTGCAAGCTTGCGCAGGACTTGAGCAGCAATTTCCTCTGGGGCAAACTGCTTGCCTTGGGCAGGGCAGTCAAGCTTGACATTGCCGTTGACGTTGAGCACTTCGTAGGAAACCTCAGTGGTTTCTTGGGTGACTTCGTCAAACCGTCGGCCAATAAACCGCTTCACGGAATAAAATGTATTCTCTGGGTTCATTACTGCCTGACGCTTGGCGATTTGACCCACCAAGCGATCGCCATTTTTGGCGAAAGCAACCACAGAGGGAGTTGTGCGGAACCCTTCTGCATTAGCAATCACAGTGGGCTTACCCCCTTCCATGACTGCCACACAGGAGTTGGTTGTTCCTAAGTCAATTCCTACAACTTTTGCCATGGGATTCTTCCGATTCCTTTCAAAATTCGTCTGGTTAAACTAGCTAGCTTGCTTGCAGATTGCTAGCAAAATGCTTAAGTCGCTCTCAACTAACTATCTCTATACTGCAGGGGGTCAGGCCCTTTGATGAAGGGGTATTTACCGAACTCGGCTTGGACGGTTCAGGCTTCTGGGTTGATTTCTAAGGATCTCCAGCACTGATTTGAGAGTTGGCAGCATCTGCGGGATGATCATCTAACCTTCTTCTCAGCGTTGGCTCAGCCTGCTGATCTTAAAGACCTATTCTGGAGTCCACTTCAGATAGGTCTATAATTCCGAGCCGGGGAAGTATAGAGAGTTATCATAGTTATTAGGATGTTAGCCCAATTCAAGCGGGTAACTTGCTGCAAATGCTTCAGTGAGATTATTTCAGAATTGGATTGTGCAAACCTAATTGTTTAGATCAAGCAGGAGGGTGTTCCTAGAGATCCCGAAGTTGTGATTCAAGATTTGGATGCCTTGAACAGGCACAGGCTATCGACGTTAAACACCAGCCTGTCTTTTTCATAAAAATCTGCCATTCTTGCCCATGCCAGTCACCCCCTATCGGACAGCTCTTTTTTCCGACCAAAAAGATTTATATCAATTTCTTTTAGCCTGTCAGACAACCGCTCTTGCTAAAGCCCAAACTCAAATCGTTAGTATTTCCCTAGAAGTTGAGGCCGTTGACCCGCTTCGTGTGCTTCAAACCCTTCATCAGGCAGACAAGCTGCACTTCTACCTTGAAAAAGGATCTCGAGGGCAAAACCAGGCTTCTGACCAGGATGATGTCGCCTTAGTCGCGATCGACCCGGCGATTCAACTAAAGGTCGATGGCTACCAACGATTTAGAGCTGCCAAAGAGTTTATTGATTCCTGCTTGGCTCAAACGGTTGTTGTAGGAGATTTACAGCTTCCCTTTGCTGGGCCCCATTTCTTTTGTAGTTTTACCTTTTTTGATCAAGGTTCAAGCAGTCTGTTTCCAGGAGCAACGATCTTTTTGCCACGTTGGCAGATTGCTCGCCAGGGAAATCAATCTGTTTTAGTTGCCAATCTATTGATTAATGTCAGTTCAAATTTGCAAAAACTGGCAGAGGATGTCTGGCAAACAATGGCTGTTATTGATCAGTGTAAGTGGAATGACCTGTCCACAAAAAAGGCTAAAAAACAAGATTTAAGCAGGAACAATATTAGCAAAATCAACGGCTTTAAGGCTGCTGTCTTATCTGCTTTAGGATCAATCCACCAAAATAATTTTAATAAAATTGTCCTGGCTCACGCCCTTGATGTGGTTGCTTTAGAGCCGTTTGATTTATTTTGCTCGCTGAGCAACCTACGCAAGTTTTATCCCAACTGCTATGTCTTTTCAATTGGCAATGATACTGGACAAAACTTTATTGGAGCCAGTCCAGAACGCCTAATCAAGATTAGAGATCGGGAGCTAGTCACCGATGTATTGGCGGGCTCGGCCCCTCGCGGGCGTAATACTACAGAGGATGTCCAACTGGCAGATGCTCTGCTTCAAAGTCGCAAGGATCTCTATGAGCATCAGGTTGTCACCGACTTTATTGCCCAGCACCTATCTCACCTGGGATTAACCCCCCAGATGTCAGCTACTCCTCACCTGTTGCAATTGCCCAACATTCAGCATTTGCGCACATTAATTGAGTCATCGCTTCCCGAGCAACTGCATTTATTTGAAATTTTAGCTGAGCTTCATCCCACTCCTGCAGTTGCCGGGGTGCCTCGAGAAGTTATCTGCCAGCAAATTCCTAACTACGAAAGCTTTGAACGGGATTTGTTTGCTGCCCCCTTGGGATGGGTTGATCATCAGGGAAACGGCGAATTTATTGTTGGAATTCGTTCAGCTTTAATTGATGGCTGTGCCGCTAGACTCTATGCCGGTGCCGGAATTGTTGCGGCCTCTGACCCCGATAGAGAGGTGGCGGAGATCAAGCTCAAATTGCAGGTACTTCTGGAGGCCCTTGCTTGACTGATGAAGTGGCCATTCAATGAACTTTAACAACTCCTCTCCTGGAAAGCCCAATAAATCAGAACCAAGGAATTAAGGCATAATCTTTGCCTGTCAACCCTGAACCGCCGAGCTTGTAGTTTAATTAACTGGCAGTTGAGTTTAAACCCAGATAGATGTGAATACGCTGCGTTTTATTATTGTTGCCAGTTGATAGCGCCCGGCATGACCCTTGACTTTAGCAATACAAACACACTTTGGGCTTCGATTTTGGCCCAAACTCTCCAACGATTAGGCTTGACGATCGCGGTGATCAGTCCGGGTTCGCGCTCTACCCCCTTGGCGATCGCCTTTGTCCAGCAAGCCCAGATTGAAACGATCCCGGTGCTGGATGAGCGCTCTGCCGCCTTTTTTGCCCTGGGTATTGCCCGCCGCACCCACTTACCCGTGGCCTTAGTCTGCACCTCTGGCACTGCGGGGGCAAACTTCTATCCAGCAGTGATTGAAGCCAAACAAAGCAAGGTGCCGTTACTGGTCCTCACCGCTGATCGCCCCCCAGAGCTGCTGCACTGCCATGCCGGGCAAGCAATTGATCAGCAGAAATTATTTGGCTCATTTCCCAACTGGTATGCTGAGCTGGCGCTGCCTTCTCTAGACCTGGGAATGCTGCGCTATCTAAGGCAAACCACCCTTCATGCCTGGGAGCGATCGCAGTTTCCGGCTCCAGGGCCGGTGCATTTAAATCTTCCCTTTCGCGACCCCTTAGCCCCCATTCCGCAACCAGCAGCTGAGGCATTGAGCCAAACTTTTGAACCAGAAACTTTTTTTGCCGGCATCGAACCGCGATCGCACCAGTCTACAAATATTCCAGATGCTTTCTCCCAAGTCTTTCCTACTTGGCACAGTTGTGAGCGGGGAATTATTATCGCCGGGTCTACCCAGCCCCAAGATCCTGAGCAATATTGTCGGGCGATCTCTCAAGTTTCCTGGACCCTTGGCTGGCCGGTGCTGGCTGAAGGACTCTCACCTTTGCGAAATTACGCGGACCTGAATCCCCACTTGATTTCCACCTATGACCTGATTTTGCGAAATCAGCAGCTAGCAAAGCAATTAGAGCCGGAAATGGTGATCCGCCTAGGGGAGTTGCCAATCAGTAAAGTCCTGCGTACCTGGTTAGATACCGTCCAACCGCAACAGTGGGTGATTGATCCTAGCAGCGATAATTTTGATCCCCTCCATGGCCAGGTGGAGCATCTGCGGACTTCGGTTGAAGCCCTTGCTCAAGTCTTGAACGCAGGATCTCACTCAGCAGCCCAGTCTCAATCTTTAAGCCATGACTATCTGGATCTTTGGCGCACCGCCGAAACAAAGGTCCGGCAAACGCTAGATCAGAAACTGGCCAGTCTCGATTGGCTATTTGAAGGCAAAGCTGCCTGGTTACTGTCTCAGTTCCTCCCCCCCCAAACCCCGCTCTTTGTAGCCAACAGTATGCCAGTGCGAGATGTGGAATGCTTCTGGCAGCCCAATCATGCTCAAATTTTGCCCTTTTTTAATCGCGGAGCCAGCGGCATTGATGGAACCCTCTCCACCGCTCTAGGGATTGCCCATCGCCATCAAAGCAGTGTGATGCTCAGCGGCGACTTAGCTCTGTTGCACGACACCAATGGTTTTTTGCTGCGAAATAAGTTTGCCGGGCATCTGACCATTGTCCTAATCAATAACAACGGGGGCGGAATTTTTGAGATGCTGCCAATTTCTCAATATGACCCACCCTTTGAAGAATTTTTTGCCACCCCTCAAAGCCTTGATTTTGCTCAACTTTGTGCCACCTACAAAGTGGAGTATATTCTAATCCAAACCTGGGAGCAGCTGGTGCAGAAGCTCAACCCCTTGCCCACTAGAGGAATTCGAGTTTTGGAATTGCAGACTAATCGCAAAGCCGACGCCCAGTGGCGCAACACCCACTTAGGAGCATTTGCTGCAAATCTCTCAATTCGAGCTGAAACGCCCCCAACAGTCAAAGACTTGAACTAACCGCCAGTAATCTTAAAATACTGCTCTATTAGAGCTCTTGCAAAAGGGTAGTGCAGAATAGCAAGAGTAGAGAAGAAAGATTTTCCCTATGCCAGCTTATGAGCAAGTAAAACAACTCAACCCTAGCCAGTTTAGGCGACTGTGCGGAGTACATCGAGCAACATT
>JBGTDP010000197.1:0-6045 GCA_041748255.1 Thermosynechococcaceae cyanobacterium
TGCCTTTAAGTAAAGCGATAAAGTCCAAATTTAATTTGCCCCCCCGGTTCTGGATTATTGCCCTGATTGCCTTTGCCAACTCCGTCAGCTTCACGATTATCATTCCGCTGCTATATCCCTACGCCAAAGCCTTTGGGCTCAACGACTTTGAAGCCAGCTTGCTAACGACGGTCTATGCTGTTTCCCAATTTCTAGCGACTCCAGTTCTAGGCCGGTTCTCAGATTTTTGGGGGCGAAAACCGCTGCTGGTGATCAGCTTGATCGGAACTGTGGCCGCAAATCTGCTGGCTAGCTTTGCCCCCTGGGCCGGATTACTCTTTGCTGCCCGGATTCTGGACGGCCTGACGGGGGGCAATATGTCTATTGCTCGGGCTGTGATCAGTGATACGACTCAACCAGAGCAACGACCCAAGGCTTTTGGTCTGTTTGATGCTGCCTTTCGGATGGGGTTTGTAACCGGACCGGCCATTAGCTACCTTGCCCTTAGCCTGCCAACCTTGCCGGGTGTTTCACCGCTGGGGATGGGCTTTTTGGTGGGGGCAGCGATCGCTCTGATTGCCGTGGGCCTAACGGCCTTCTTACTCCCAGAAACCCTGGCTCAGCGACAGCAGCTGCAGTTTAGCTGGAAGATGTTTGGTTTTAGTAAAATTTTCCGGTCTCTCAAGCATCCTCAGCGGGGTCAGGCATTTCTGTTAACCTTTTTTAGCGGATTTACCTTTACAATTTTTGCCTTTGCCTTTCAACCTTTTTTTCTCAATGTGCTGAATCAAAACGCTCAAACCCTGGCAATTGTGTTTACGGTGATTGGGGTGGCAGGCGTCCTGACCCAGGTCTTAGCAGTTGAACCCCTGACCAATCGCTTTAACCTGGGAGATATTTTGGCAGTTTCGATTGCTGCGCGCGCCTTGATCTTTTTACTCATCCCTGTGTTTCCGGTGATATCAATCTTTGTGGTTTTAGCGATTTTGCTGGGGATTACCAATTCGTTTCCGATTCCCTTGATCAGTACGATCCTCTCTACCAACAGTAGCGATCGCGAACAGGGAGAAGTGCAGGGGATCAACGCCTCTTACCTGAGTATCTCAAATGCGCTCGGTCCGGCCACGGCAGGCTTGTTGGTTAGCTTTGGCTACAGTTTGCCTTTTGTTGTCACCGGAGGGCTGACTTTACTGACGGCGGGCTTTGCCCTGAAGCTCAAATCGTCCCTCAATTGCAGTTCCTAGACGTTATGATGTCATGGTGACAGACTCCTGCAGGAGGTGTTTATGAGCGAGCCATCCAAGCGATCGACCATTTACTTTGAGCCAGATATCCACAAAGCCCTGCGCCTTAAAGCAGCCTCAACCCAACAATCCATGTCTGAGCTTGTGAATAAGGCAGTTCGCCAAGCTTTGCAAGAGGATCAGGCAGATCTGGCCGCCTTTGAGCAGCGAGGGACTGAGCCGACCATGACCTATGAGGAGTTGCTGAATGACCTAAAAGCAAATGGCAAGCTTTAAGCTGACTGTTAAGCAGTCCGTTGCCAAGGATCTTCGGCGTATTCCCAAGCAGGAGGTTGCAAAAATCCTGAAGCGTATAGAGGCCCTCGCCGAGGAACCCCGCCCTCCTGGGGCAGAAAAACTATCCGGGCAACAGAGATATCGAATCCGGCAAGGGGTCTATCGGATCCTCTACGAGATCAAGGAAAGGGAATTAGTAGTAGTGGTTATCAAGGTCGGTGATCGGCGAGATGTCTACAGAAGCAGCTAAATAGATCCTCCAGGCAACCCTTAAGCGAACCGCTTACTTTTCTGCTATAGGCAATAAAACTGCAAAGCAGGTTTTTCCTGGGGCCGACTCTATCCTAAGACTGCCGCCGTGACGATTTTCTACAACCCGCCGCACAACATCGAGGCCGAGCCCAGAGCCCTTCCCCATGGGCTTGGTGGTGAAGAAGGGTTCCAGAATTCGATTTTTGACTTCGGGAGGAATGCCAGGGCCGTTGTCTTCAACCTCAACGCGCAGGGTATTGCCCTTTTGGCAGGTGCGAATCGTCATCTGCGCTGGTGCGCACTTGGCAGTTCCTTCGTTAAGCGCATCAATGGCGTTGTCGATCAAGTTAGTCCAGACTTGGTTTAGCTCACTGCCATAGGCCATGATTTCTGGGAGATCTTGGGCATAGTGGCGATTGACTTTTATCCCATGCTTAAGCTTAAAGGCAAATAGGCGCAGGGTGTCTTCGATGCCGTTATGAATATTGACTCGCTGTTGGGCGGCGCGATCCATATAGGAATATGATTTCATCGACTGTACCAGCGTAGAGATGCGCTTGGCTCCGTCTAAGCCGTTCGTGATCATGCCCATGACATCAAAGGACAACGCCAGCCAGCGCAGGCCCAAGTCGTGCAGTTCGGTAGCGTTGTCGCGCCAGGGGGCCATCAGTAAATCTAGGGTTGCTGGCTCAACTTCTCCAGCGGCCAGAGGTTCAGACAGCTTCCAAGCCTCTTGGACACCGTAGTCTTCTAGCCAATTGGTGAGGGCATCTTCGCGATCGCCCTGGGCCAGGGGGTCATTTTTGGGGTTGGCAATCGCCTCAAAGCCCCGATCTCGCGCCGCCAACCACTCCTGGGTATGGGCCTCGTCAACCTGTTGTTGGCCATACACTAGATTCATCCGCTGGAGTTCGAGCAGGGCCGGCTGCACATCTTTGAGCGCCCGCACCAGGGCCGCAGCGGGGTTATTAAGTTCATGGGCCAGTCCGGCAGAAAGGGTACCCAGGGCCGCCATCTTTTCGCGGTTTTGAATGAAGGATTCTAGACCCCGGAGTCGCCTGCCCACAGTGCGGAAAATGTCTTTCTCGAACTCGCGGCAACTATGGAGGACCTCTAGGAAGTCAGCGCAACTGAGGCGGTAGAGGTCGGTGGCGGTGTCGGCGATCAGGGTGACGGGCACCAGATCTTCGGTGAGAACCTGGATTTCACCAAAAAAGGAGGGGCTTTCATGGCGACCCACGGGCATGGCAACGCCATTGCTCTGGCGGTTGACGGTAATCTGACCGCTGAGCTGGATGAAAAACCCTTGAGGCGGTTCGCCTTCGCGCACTAAAACCTCACCGGGGGCCAGCTGAATATGTTCAGCGTGATCGCAAATCCAGTTCAGGCGTTCGGGAGGTAGGGCCTGGAAGGGTTTCATCTGTAACAGGGATTCTGAACAGAGCATAAGGATTACCCCCTAAAGTGCTTAAACATTAGCCAGGTGCCGATGGACAAACTGAACGCAAATCGAGCCTTCACCGACGCCGGAGGCCACCCGCTTAATGGAGCCATGGCGGACATCCCCCACGGCGAAAATTCCTGGCAAGTTTGTTTCTAGCAAGAAGCGATCGCGATCCAGCGGCCAGGGGGTATCGGGGGGCACATCTGGCCCCGTATAAATAAACCCCCGCCCATCCCGCTGCACCACCCCATCGAGCCAGTCCGTACTCGGGGTTGCCCCGATGAAAATAAATAGGGAGTTGGTCTCAAAGGTTTTAACTTGATTAGTTTGGGAGTCCTGGACCAAGATCTTTTCTAAGCGATTGCCCCCCTTGGCCTCAATCACACTGTGGAAGGGCAACACTTCGATGTTGTCGGTCTGATCAATTTGATCAATCAGGTATTGGGACATGCTTTTGGTCAGGGAAGCCCCCCGCACCAGCAGGCGCACCTTGCTAGCGTACTTAGAAAAATACATCGCCGCTTGGCCCGCCGAATTGGCCCCCCCCACCACACAGACCTCCTCGTCTTGACAGGCAACCGCTTCGGTTTGGGCGGCACCGTAATACACCCCTGCCCCAGTGAACTGATCAATTCCCGGCACCCTCAGTCTTCGCCAGGCCACGCCCATGGACAAGATCAGCGCCTGACAGCTGATCTCACTGCCGTCCGAGAGGGTGACGGTGTGGTAGTTGTCTTCTGTGCGAATGGCCGTAGCTTCTTGGGGGGTCAAGATCTCGACCCCAAAGCGTTTGGCCTGGGTCACGGCCCGGCGGGCTAAATCGCTACCGCTGAGCCCGATTGGAAAACCCAAGTAGTTTTCGATCCGGGAGCTGGTGCCTGCTTGACCCCCAGGAGCCTCGCGCTCGATCATCACCGTGGGCAAGCCCTCTGAAGCCCCGTATACGGCAGCGGCAAGCCCTGCGGGGCCACCTCCCACAATCACTAAATTGTAAAAGGGGTTTGTGGCCACGGTTTGCATGCCTACGTGCTGGGCCAACTCAGCAGTGCTGGGCTTGACCAATTTCTCGCCGTTAGGCAGCAGCACCAGGGGTAAACAGGGGTTTTGCTTTTCTCCGGCATAGCTCACCAGTTGCTGGGCCTCGTGGTTATTTTCGATGTCTAGCCAGCGGTAGGGAACCTGATTTCGCGCTAAAAAATCTCGCAGACCATGGGAGTTGGGGGACCAGCGATCGCTGATCACTTTTACCCCATGAAACTCAGGCTTAAATGTGGCCTGCCAGTCGTTAATTAGATCGTCTAACACCGGGTAGAGTTTCTCCTCCGGCGGGTCCCAAGGTTTGAGCAGGTAGTAGTCTAGCTGGGCCTTGTTAATTGAATCTATCGCCGCGTCAGTGTCAGCATAGGCCGTTAGCAGGGCTCGCTTGGCCTTGGGAAAAATCTCGCTGGCTTGGTGCAAAAACTCGACGCCGCTGATTTCAGGCATGCGTTGGTCTACCAAAAATAGCGCTACCGTATTGTTTCGCAGCTTGAGTTGCTGTACTGCTTCTAGGGCTGTTGCCCCCGAGTCAGCCCGAACAATTCGAAAGCGATCCCCATATTGTTTGCGCACGTCCCGAGCGATCGCCTGCAGCACTGCTGGATCGTCATCGACTACGAGTATTGCCGGCTTTGGGGTTCCAGTTGTCTTTTCAACCATCTTCAAACCTAACTTAATGTTTGCAGATCCGGGCAAGCATTGATCCCGCCCCTAAAAACTACCTTCCACCGGGGCAGGTTCCGGTTTACCCTGATACAAATCCAGCCCCACCTGCACAATTCCTACCCCTGCAATCAGGGCAATGATAGTGATTGGGAGGAGATTGATCCCAGCGATCGCCAGCACCAACATCATCCCAACAGCCGCCAGCCGATGACGCGTCCTTGCCTTACAGAGGAAAATCACCCCTGTGCGATGAAGCACTGCCAGGGAAGCGTAGCAGAGGGCCACTGACCCACAGATCAGCCAGCGCTCAGGGGTCGGTAAAGCAGCACTGCTGGAACTTTTGATGATGTGCTCTACCCCCACCCCGGTTGCAGCCAAACCAATCACCAAAGGCAGGTGGATATAAAGCCAGACTTGCAAGATTATAATCCGGCCAGACTTTTGGGCGGTTTCTAGGGCTGAGCCCTCAACATTTTCAAAATAAATCCACCAGAGGGAGAAGGCGGTTGTGAACCCCAACACAGCAGCTATGATGCTGAAACCGTTCCAGTCCACCTCCGAGATGCCGTTAACAACGGCAATCACCGCCTCACCCAGGACGATAATTGTAAACAGGCCAAACCGTTCCGGTAAATGCTCAGGATGGGGGGGGATTTGGATCATCACCCGTCTAACGCTCAGGGGCGTGGCAAAATCAATTGCCAAACCAATCGCCCACAGGCCCAGTCTAAAGGGCAACGGCACAAATACTGAAATCAGCCACAGCAGCAAACCAAAGCTGAATCCAAGGGCATAGCGATTGGTGAGGCGGCGAACTTGGGGAAGATGCCACCCTGCCCAGAGATACTCTAGAACCAGCAGCAAACGTGAGGCGGCGTAGGCAAGGGCAAAGCCAATGGAACTTTGATCGAGGCCATGATGGACGTTGACGGCTAGGGCGGCGATCGCCAGCATCTGTAGGCCCATCAGGACTCGCCGCTCAATGTCGTCGGTGTCGAATCGATTGGCATAGAAAGTTGTCCCAATCCAGGCCCACCACACCGGCACAAACAAGGCCGCAAAGCTGAGAAACCCTGTCAAAGTCACATCTTGACTCAGCTTGTGAGCAAGCTGGGACACAGCGACCACAAACACCAAATCATAAAA
>JBGTDP010000198.1:0-17244 GCA_041748255.1 Thermosynechococcaceae cyanobacterium
GCAAGTTGGGCGTAGCGGGTTTGGTGCCCACTGCTGTGGTTGACGACAACTAGATTGCCATAGTCTTCTCGGTCACCGGCAAAGGCAACAGTTCCCTCTGCAGCAGAGAATACCTGAGTTCCAGTCGTAGCCTTTAAATCAACCCCGCCATGGAATGTCACTTCTCCGGTTTTGGGCTCGATCTGCCAGCCATAGCCCCGCAAAACTGGCCCTAGCATCGGTAGGGGATAGCGATAGGGTCCTTTGCCAGGAACAGGGGCAACAGCCACTTTGGAGTCTGGCGTCGTTGGGTTGGGAGACCAGTTAACCCCAGGTACAAAGACAACCTGGGGGGCACTCTGACAACCATTAACCTCAAACAGCACATCTGCCCGGACATTGTAAGTTGCGGCTATCTCCTGCAAGCTCTGGCCGGAGGGGACTTCTACTCGAATGCCGTTGTAGGGAGGAATCACGATTAAGCTGCCCACGGGCACTTGATTTTGGCTTAATACTGGATTCATTCTGATCAGGGTGGCTGGGATTAACTTGTATCGTCGGGCTAGATTTTCTGGGGTATCTCCAGTTTGGGTGCGATGTTGAACCAACCGCGAGAGGGCTGGACTGGGGCAGGAGCTGCTGGCAGCGGAGTTGCTATCTGCTTGGGCAATGAGGTTGCCAAGGGGTGCGAGGGGAGAATGCCGAGGAGGGGTTTTCCAAGCTAGCTGGGTCGATGGGGTTGCAGTTTGGGTCCCTGTTGCCAGCCAGAAGCCAGCGATGAAGAGCGATCGCAAAAATACTAGAGTCATAACACTCCGGTCTTAACATTTCAGCCTGATAGTCCTTTAACAGTCTTAGAGACTCTGAAGTATCTAATCAGCAGATAGGATGGCTTGGCAACTATTTGTCCAGTTTTAAGTTAAAAATCTCCCTAGATTTGCCCAAGCAACTCCATTTCCTTAACTGCAGCGGTAGGGACTGGGTGGACTTGAGGGGGTACTTGTAGAAGAAAAAACAACCTGGGGTTGAATTCAAAAGGATTATTATCATCGCCTGCCCTTAAGCCAGTCTGGTTTGTAAACCGCTATCCTGGGATGCAAGCAATCTAGGATTGCTTTTTTTGCCCACCTGCTGCCTCAATCTCCAGTAAGTTTGAGGATGTAAAACCTCACGTATCAGGATGCTAATTTACCAATGGCTGTAATTGATAATCGACCTTCTCCCCTTGCCGCTCAAGTTTTGAAGTTGGTCGGGATTCTATTGATTTTGTCCTTCTTGATTGAGTCGGTGGTGCTGCTGATCAATCCAGAATTTTCAAATCCTCAGTGGGGGCTGACGTTGATGACTCAAGTCATTGACCGGGGGGTAACGCCCTTGATTGGATTTGCCCTTCTCTATGCCGGTTTCTGGATGCATTCAGCAGCGGCTGGGGGCGATCGCACTCCTCGCAACCGGGCCACCTGGCAAAATTCTCACTTTTGGGCCTTTGTGATTGCCAGCTTGCTGGGGTTGCTTTTCCTGATCTTGATTCCGCTGTACCTGACGACCACCGGTAAAATTACCCAGCAGGCGGTTGAGACTATTAACCAGCAAGCCAGTCAGACAGAAGTTCAACTGCAGCAGCAGCAAGCTCAACTGCAAACTCTGGCCAAAAGCGGTCAGATTGATCAATTACTTGAAAGTGGTCAGGTGCCCCCCGAACAGATGGTGGTTTTGCAGCAACTGAAGCAAGATCCCAAAGCCCTGGACAAACAGGTCGAGCAACGGCAAGCCGAAATTAATACCCAGCAGCAGCAAGCGGTTAAACAAGCTAAAAATGAAGCATTTAAAACCCGTCTGCGGGCCGGGCTGCGGAGCTTGCTCCTGGCAATTGGGTTTGCCACGATTGGGTGGAGTGGTCTGCGGGAAACAAGCTAGTAAGCCTCTTTCCTTGAACTGATGGTAGGGAAGGTATTCTGCATTGGCAGCACCGCGATCGCTGGGGTAACCCAAGTAAAATTGGCGAAACTGCTAGAGAGTCGTTAAGCTAAGGGCAGTTCGAAATATTTCTTTACAACTTGGCTGGGCACCGCAGATGCCCAACAGCTTAGAAACGTTTGAAGGTAGCATGAACGTGTAGCGCTATCTGTAACCTGGTCATCAAATAAGTTATTTCCGTAACCGGTTAAAGGAGCTTGGTTCATCCCGTGATCCAACGTTTCAAACAAAATCTTAAGAATGATCTAATTGCTGGGCTTTTGGTGGTGATTCCCTTGGCCACGACCATCTGGCTGACGCTCACGATCGCTAGCTGGGTGGTTAACTTCTTAACCCGAATTCCCAAGCAGTTAAACCCCTTTAATGATCTTCACCCGTTTCTGCTCGACCTGCTGAGCTTGTTCATCGGCCTAGCCGTGCCCCTGCTGAGCATTCTTTTGATTGGCTTGATGGCCCGCAATATTGTCGGGCGTTGGCTGTTAGATTTTGGGGAGCGGGTTCTGCAGGCAATTCCCCTGGCGGGACCGGTTTATAAAACCCTTAAACAACTTCTAGAAACTATTCTCCGGGACTCCAACGATCGGTTTCGGCGGGTGATTTTAGTGGAGTATCCCCGGCGAGGAATTTGGGCAATTGCCTTTGTCACCGGGGCGATCGGAGGAGAAATGCAATCGCTGATGCCTGAGCCGATGCTGAGTGTGTTTATCCCCACCTCGCCCAATCCGACAACTGGCTGGTATGCCGTTGTTCCAGAGGCGGAGGTGATTAATCTTTCTATGCCGATAGAAGATGCTTTTAAGCTGATTATCTCTGGGGGAATTGTCAGCCCAAACTGGGCAGCGATTCCGCCTGCAGCCGCTGAGGTGCCCCTGGGAGAGATTAAACCCCTCAGCCGCTCCTATCAAGAACTGCAAAATCTAGAGGATTCCCGTGAGCTGGAGCCGCGCTTAAGGTTTGATGATGCCCAAGATGCTTAGACTAGATAGTAATTAATGGTCGGGGGTTGTTTGAAATCCCAGACCCTGGAGGAAAGGCTCCCCCTGGCACTAGAGCATAACGAGAAGAGAAACCTGCTGGAACAGATTGATTCTGGGCCTTTGTTCCTTGGGCAAACCGCTGTAAGATGATTGGGCTTTAATTGAGTTCTCTAACGACAAGCTGCCATGCAAGCCCGCCGAATTGCCCGCGAATTGGCACTTTTGAGTATTAATCAATTTCCAACGCAACAGGAGCAGCACCAGGCCCAGGATCTGCAAAACGCCTTAATAGCGGCGATTAGAACCCTGAGAACTGAGGTGGAGGAAGCCTTAGAAACTGCGGCCGTTGAGCTCAATCGGGGCAGCGATCGCCTGCTTGAGAGTGAAACCCGAGCGGTTGATCTTCGCAGTGCCAAGGTCATGATCACTGAAGCAATGGAACTCACCCAGTCAGCGGTCAATCGATTGGGGATGGCCTTGGAGCTGCCGGAGTTTATTCAGTTGGCAGACCAAAAAGCGGTTCGCAGCTATGCCCTTGAGATCATCAATCGCATCAACTCGGATCGAGCCACAATCAATCAGCTACTCACAGACTCTCTGGTTGATTGGCAACTCTCTCGCCTCGCTCAAATTGACCGCAGCATTCTACAAATTGCCGTAGCCGAAATGCTGTTTTTTGAGGTGCCTGATCAAGTTGCCATTAACGAAGCGATCGAATTGGCCAAACGCTACAGTGGTGATGAAGCCCATCGATTTATCAATGGCGTTTTACGTCGGGTTACCAACCGCATGAAAACTCAATCTCAGGCAAATTAAGCCGCTTAATCGGCGTAAAGTTTAAATTTATCTGATGTCACCCACCTTAGCGAAATGGCTTTTAATTGGTTCCGTCGCCAGTTTAATAAACCCGCCAAACCGGCTGACGACGTCCCCGCTGCTGATGAACAGTCTGATGAACTAGAGCC
Source organism: Thermosynechococcaceae cyanobacterium (assembly GCA_041748255.1). Lineage (GTDB taxonomy): Bacteria > Cyanobacteriota > Cyanobacteriia > Thermosynechococcales > Thermosynechococcaceae > JBGTDP01. The sequence goes on from JBGTDP010000198.1 coordinate 3,899, forward strand.
AGCGGCTCCAGAGTCAGATGAAGCAGCGTCACCTGAGCCGGCTCCAGCAGAGGATTATCTAAGTTGGGCTAAGACTGCCTATCAAAACATCCAGCAACGGCAAAAAGAGCCAGCACCTGTTGATGATCAATTAGATGATGCTGGTGCCAGCGAAGCAACGCTTGAGGAAACCCTGCCAGAGGCTCCCCCTGAACCTGAACTAGAGCTTGAACAAAGCCTGGACCTCCCTCCAGCATCCTCGGAATCCGCTGCGTCTGAAGTTACTGCCGAGCCAGCGTCCCAAACCCAGACTGCTGAAATTAAACTGGATGGGGAAGAACCTGAATCCCAAGACATCTCTTCTAAAGAAGAAGTTGCGCTTGAATCAAGTCCTGAAGTATCAATGCCGGCACAAAGTATAGCGGCTGCGCAGGTCTCACAAGAAACTGACATCACCCCAGCAGCACCCTCTGAAAGCATTGAATCTGAGACTGAATCTGAAATTGAATCCGAGACCGTTGCCCCAACCATCCCGTTTTGGGATCGGGGGACAGCGGATCGACAGGAGCGGCTGGAACGCCTGAAAGAAACCGCAATTGAAGAGGCAATTGAGCAGGAGCCGCAACCCGTTGCCGCCAGTACCGCCTCGGAACCGGGGCCAGCCCCAGAGCTGAATTTTGACGAAGGGTTTCTCTGGTCTGCAGAGGTCTTGGCAGCTCAGGGCCGTCGGCCGGAAGAGATTTCTTTAGAAGAAATCACCTGGCTCAAGCGCCTGCGCCAGGGCTTAGGTAAGACCCGCCGGAGTTTGGTTAATCAACTCAAGGCCATTGTTGGTCAAGGCCCCCTGAATCAAGATGCCGTCATGGCAATTGAGACCCTGCTGCTGCAAGCAGATGTTGGGGTTCAGGCAACCGATACGATCATTGAAGCCCTCCAGAATAAGCTGCGAGAAGCAGCCCTGCCCCCGGAAGCGGCGATCGCTGACTTGAAGAAAATCCTGCGAGATATTCTTGACCAGCCGCTTCAGGATGCCTACAGCCCCATTTTTACCCCTGAGAAAGACACCCTAAATATCTGGCTGATCACCGGGGTTAACGGTGCGGGGAAAACAACAACCATCGGCAAGATCACCCACGTCGCCACCGAGTCAGGCTATCAATGCTTGATTGCTGCTGCTGACACTTTTCGGGCCGCAGCGGTAGAACAGATTAAAATTTGGGGTCAGCGCAGTGGGGTTGAGGTGGTGGCTAATCCTGGTCAAAATACTGACCCTGCCTCAGTCGTGTTTGATGCCATTGGCGCTGCCCAATCCCGGCAGGTGGAATTACTCCTGGTTGATACCGCTGGGCGGCTGCAGAATAAGCAAAACCTGATGGATGAATTGAAGAAAATTCGCCGAATTATTGATAAAAAAGCTCCAGGGGCTAAGGTTGAGTCTCTGCTGGTTCTGGATGCTACCTTGGGGCAAAATGGTCTGCGCCAGGCCCAGGTATTTGCTGATGTGGCTCAACTGACTGGGGTGGTGTTAACTAAATTAGATGGAACTGCCAAAGGAGGGGTGGCCCTAGCAGTGGTGCAGCAACTAGGGCTGCCGATTCGATTTATTGGGGCTGGGGAAGGGATTGCCGATCTGCGACCTTTTTCAAGTTATGAATTTGTCGAAGCCCTGCTGAGCGGTTGAGTGGTTTTTAAGGCCAGGAAAAATCTTTTAAGTTGGCAAAGTTGTTGAATTCACGCTATCAATGGGAAACATATTTTAGAACTCAACGGTGCTAAGCTAACCTTTCACTCCTTCAATTTGACTCATGCCGCTTGACTGACCTATATGTCTATTGCCCCGGTGCCCCGTCAGCCTCAATCTTCGGACTACAGTAGCCTCAGGTCGGCTGCAGAGGTTACGCCTGTGCTTGCTCTCAAGGAGATGGTGGCTCGGTTACATCGGGAACAGACAAAGGTTCAAGATCTGCTCAGCTCTTTAAGTTTTGCCCTGCGCAGCTTTAACAATCTGAATCAGTTTTTAGAGCTGATTCCCCTGATTGCTAGTCGCGTTACCGATGCTGATGCAGCGGCGTTGATCCTGTTAAGGCCGGATGGCCAGGTTCGCTTAGATCATCTTTACTGCCACGAAGGTCTTCAGTGTCAAAATATTCGTACAGCCCTAGAGCGAACGACTCGTCACCTGCGGTTTCCCTCAGCCCAAACCTCTGAAACTGCTCAAATTTTAGACCAACAGCTTCATCGCCACCTAGAAGCCGAAGTTCGTTACTTTAGCACATCGATTTTGACAAAAAGTGCTGAAAACCACGAACGGGGTCGGCTCTATATTTTTAGCCGCGATCCTGATTATGAATGGACAGAGACCCGTCAACAACTGGTTCAACTGGTAGCAAACCAAACCGCCGTTGCGATCGAGAACGATGAGCTAACGGTTGAGCTGCGCAAAAATGAGCGTTTGGCCCGGGAGCTAGAAATTGGGGCTGAAATTCAACTGCAACTGCTCCCAAGTCATTGTCCGCAAATCCAAGGGATAGAATTAGCGGCAGACTGTAAAACAGCCAGTCGAGTCGGAGGCGATTACTACGACTTTATTCCGCTCAATTTTCATATCGACAAGCAGCTTGGTCAGGATAGAAAAATTGCCGCTGAGGACAGCCGCTGGGGGCTGGTGATTGGGGATGTTATGGGCAAGGGGGTGCCTGCTGGTTTAATCATGACGATGACCCGAGGTATGATCCGGGCCGAAGTCTTGAATGAGCACTCCCCGGCTAGAATTTTGCAGCATCTTAACCATGTGATGTACACCGACCTGGAGAACTCCAACCGGTTTGTCACCTTGTTTTATTCTGAATACGATCCAAAAACTCAAATTCTGTCCTACAGCAATGCCGCCCATAATCCTCCGCTGTTGTGGCAAGCAGCAACAGATCAGATTCAGCGACTGGATACCTTGGGAATGCTAATTGGCTTAGACACCCAAGCCCAATACCATGAACTTCAGGTGCAACTCCATCCAGGGGATACCGTGCTTTACTATACCGATGGCTTTACCGACGCGGCCAATCAAAGTGGCGATCGCCTAGATGAAGAAAATCTAACTCAGGCATTTCTTTGGGCCTGTCATCATTGCCGGGGACCGCAGGCAATTTTAGAGTACCTGTTTAATCGTGTTGAGCAGTTTATTGGCCTCAATAACCGAAATACAGATGATATGACCCTGATTGTTATGCAGGCCAAATCTGCTTGACCAGGCTACTAGGACTGTTGATTAAGCTGCTCTAGCAGCCACGGTGCTACGGGTTGACCATCTCGCCGCTTTAGGACTACCTCAATCACAAAGACGAGTTGAGACCCAGGGGGAGCCGGCTTTTGCTCAAAGAAAATCTCATAGGCTGCTGGGTCTTCTTGGCGCTCCCGCAGCCAATCTTGAACTTTGGTGGTTGCAAAGAAAGACTGTCCCTCAGCAAACATCCGGGTTAGCTGCATTTGCAAATTGTAGGGACTAAATCGGGCCACAGCTCTCTCCAGGCAACAGAGGATGCTTCTTAATTTTAGCGCTGACCGGTCTGGGTTACTTGACCTGAAACATTCTCTTAGTACTTAAACCATCATGCCTCGGGGGAAGGTTTCGACTTAACCAGGGGAGTGGGGACAGGATCGTAGCCACCGGGATGGAAGGGATGGCAGCGTAAAACTCGCCGCATTGCCATCCAGCTGCCTTGCCAGGGTCCAAACTGCTCGATCGCTTCTAGGGCGTAGGCTGAACAGGTTGGCTGATAGCGGCAGTGGGAGGGGAACAAAGGCGAGATCAAGATGCGGTAGCCTCTAATCAGCCCTAGAATGACCTGCTTTAAAATCTCCATACTTGAAATTTTAGCGAACCTGAACCCGGTCAAGACAAGCGAATATCCTAGAGATGGTAGAGTAATACCTGCCCTCCCCAGCTAGGCTTTGCTAGGCTGCTGGGTTAGGGGTAAACATTAAGACCCTCAAATTCTTTGCCGATTATGGTTGTCAGGAGAAGAAGAAGTCCAATCGGCTTCCTGGCTGACTTTCAGGACTTCATCATGCGGGGTAATGTGATTGATTTGGCGGTTGCCGTGATTATTGGCGCTGCCTTTAGTAAAATCATTGACTCCTTGGTGGCGGATATTATTACCCCAGCCCTCCTCAACCCTGCCTTAGCAGCGGCCAAGGTGGAAAATTTGAGCCAACTTTCATTCAATGGGATCAAGTACGGCCTCTTTCTAGCTGCAGTTTTGAACTTCCTGGTGATTGCCCTGTGTATTTTTATCCTGATTCGCAGTTTTGAAACGGCCAAGAGACGGTTCCTGCGCCATCCAGAAAGTGGAGCGGCCGCTGCCCCCGATCCAGCGATCGAATCTCAGAAAAAACTGACCCAAGCCCTGGAGCGCCTTCGGCAAACCCTAGAATCGAGTGATCATCAAAGTTGAATCCTGCCCTCAAGGTCTCACAGGTGGTTGAAGAATTCGCGGTCTAAAAATTTGAACTTGAGGGTTGCAGGTTTTATACTGGAAGTTCTGATTAATTTTATTGCAGGATGAAGTAACATGTCTCGATATCGAGGCCCTCGCCTCAGGGTAGTGCGCCGTCTAGGAGATCTCCCTGGCCTAACACGCAAAACAGCTAGACATTCCTACCCACCTGGGCAGCACGGTCAAGCTCGCAAGAAGCGCTCAGAGTACTCCACGCAGCTTGAAGAGAAGCAAAAACTTCGCTTCAACTATGGACTGACTGAACGGCAAATGGTTCGGTATGTCCGTAAAGCCCGGCAGGCTGGTGGCTCCACGGGGCTGGTACTTCTGGAACAGCTGGAAATGCGCCTGGATAACACCGTATTTCGGATGGGAATGGCGCCCACAATCCCAGCAGCCCGGCAACTGGTCAATCATGCCCATCTCACCGTCAATGGCCGCGTGCTTTCGATCGCCAGCTATCAGTGCCGACCTGGTGATCTGATTGAGGTCAGAAACCGCGATCGCTCGCGCCAATTGGTTGAAGACAACCTGCAATTCCCTGGTTTGGCAAACATGCCCTCCCACTTAGAGTTTGACAAGAACAAAATGGTTGGCAAGGTGAATAGCATTGTCGAGCGGGAGTGGGTGGCCCTGCAAATCAATGAGCTGCTAGTGGTGGAATACTACTCCCGTAGCGCCTAATCTTTCTGAAGCCTTGTGAGCGCGGCCTACTTCAATCTCACAAACCTATGCCTCCTGAAACCCCGTCCATTCAGGAGGTTTTGCGAACGGCAATCGTATAAGAAGGGCGCTGTTTTGCCTCTCGTTGGGTTTTTACCAGGCGAAAGTCAGGATCAATATAAAGATGCTCAAGCTGCGGGGTGGCCAAAAAGATTTGTTTAAACTTTTTGCCAGTCCGTTGATCAAGATTTTCAAGCTCTGGGGTTTGAATCTCTTGAGGAGATGGCCGCTTTGATTGCACCACTTTTGTAAACCAACGCTCCGCCTTGCCAACTTCCAGCGGAATGCCCCTGAGTCTTAAAGCCTGTTCAATACCGACATTCTGAATCAACCACTGACCCTGTTTGACTTCAAATTTTTGGACGATCATCAAGTCATAGGCAAATAAAATCGCTGAGAGTTTCTTTACTAAGGAAAATCGGCTCCCAGGGGCATAGCGGGCAATGTTGGCATAGTAGCCATTGTCATGAAAAATCTGGTAGGACTGATCCCGCATTCGACCAGGGAGGGTATCTTGAAACGGAATGGTTGACCATACCGGCGACCATACCCCCACAACCAGTGGGACTTGCGCGTCTGGGTCGGGGAAAGGATTGCGGCGACCCAGTTCGGCAAAGAATGGCGCCAAGGTGTGACGATAAAACTGAACTTTTTGGCCCAGAGGATCACTATCTCGGCCATCGGTCAGCGCTAACAGTTCTTTTTTTAGCTCATGAGTACTCATCTGACCCAGTTCCGCTATCTTTGGGGAATTTACTGGCATTGACCCTCCCATGGTTGTAAAAATACTTAGGAACCCGGAAGAGAATTCTGGATCCCCTGAGAAGCTTTAGCCCTAAAAGAGCTTAGAGTCTATGCTGCTGTTGTATCTTCCTGGTCAATTTGGCGCTCAACGGTCTCGATCGCCGCGTTAATCCCCGCTAATCTCGTTTCTAGATCATCCCGCATCCACTTCATAAACTTAAGCTTGCGTTCCCGATAGGCTCTTCGGGACATCGGCTCAGATCCCCAGCAGGGGTTACCCCAAAAAGGAAACATAATTTATCCTCAACTAAACAGTTCTGCTTCTATCTTGACTAAAATTTCTAGGACTCGCCTCACAGAAGCAGTAGCAATTACCGTAGTATTCTTTCAGCAGCCCTGAGCTGCTGCCCTTGATCTTAACGCCAGCCATTTTTGGAACCCGTCTCATGCCAGATGCAAAAGCTGATTCTCTCAAAATTACCAAACGCGATCAGGACTACTCCCGTTGGTATTTAGACATTGTTGATCGGGCAAAACTGGCAGAAGACTCAGGGGTGCGGGGTTGCATGATCATCCGCCCAGAAGGATTTGCGATCTGGGAGAAGATGCAGCAAATTCTAGATGGCATGTTTAAGGCAACCGGGCATAAAAATGCCTACTTCCCTTTGTTTATCCCGGTTAGCTACTTCTCAAAAGAGGCTGAGCATGTTTCTGGCTTTGCCAAGGAATGCGCGGTGGTGACTCACCATCGGCTGATGACCTCGGAGACAGGTGAGATTGTGGTTGATCCTGGGGCTGAGCTGGGTGAACCCCTAGTTGTCAGGCCAACCAGTGAAACGATTATTTGGTCAACCTACCGCAATTGGATTCAAAGCTACCGAGACCTACCGATTCTGATCAATCAATGGGCTAATATTTGCCGCTGGGAACTGCGAACCAGGCCCTTTCTGAGGACCACAGAGTTTCTCTGGCAAGAAGGGCACACCGCCCATGCCACGGTTGAGGAAGCTGAGGCCGAAGCCAGGCAAATTCTTACCCTCTATCAGAACTTTGTGGAAGACTATCTGGCGATTCCGGTGTTTGCAGGCCGCAAAACTGAGAGTGAGAAGTTTCCCGGGGCTGAGCATACCTATACGATTGAAGCCATGACTCAGGATCTGCGGGCCATCCAGGTGGGAACCAGTCACAACTTAGGCACAACTTTTTCAAAAGCCTTTGATGTCACCTATTTGTCTGCCCAGGGCACCCAGGAGTATCCCCAGGCAACCAGCTGGGGAATTACAACCAGACTAATTGGCACTCTGATTATGGTTCATTCAGATGATCAGGGGTTTGTCTGTCCGCCCAAGATTGCTCCATTGCAAGTGATTGGGGTGCCCATTTACCGAAAAGAAGCTGATAAGGATAGAGTCTTAGCCCGGTTTCAAGCCTTGCAGGATGAATTTAGCCCTGGCAGTTTCTCCTTTGACGTTGATTTTCGAGAGGGCGTAAGTCCTGGTTTTAAGTTCAATGATTGGGAACTTAAGGGGATTCCCCTGAGGCTAGAGATTGGCCCTAGAGACTTAGACAATCAAACCGCTGTCTTAGTGCGTCGCGATACCGGCGAGAAAGTCATTGTTCAACAGACTGACCTGTCTGCTCAAGTTGAGCGACTGTTGGCGGAAATTCAGGCTAACCTTTTGCAAACTGCCCAAGGGTTTCAGCAGAGAAACACCCATTTTGTCGAAACCTACGACGAGTTTAAGCAGCGAATTGAAGCCCAACCTGGCTTCTATGTGGCTTATTTCGATGGCACCTCTGAAGATGAAGCACAGATTAAGTCTGAAACCAAAGCAACTGGGCGGTGCATTCCGTTTGAGCTTCAAGATCCAGAAAATCCCGGCAAGTGCTTCTATACAGGCCGGATGACCCCTCGGAAAGTCATCTTTGCTAGAGCCTATTGAGAGTGAGGACCGAACAGGATACCTGACTCATTAATTATAGTTATAATGACCATAATTAATGGGTTAATTCTAAATTTTGGTCCCCAAGCGTCTTTCTGGGCCGTTTTAGAAGTGGGCTTAAACGCAACCTCAGATTTGATGGCTATGGGATTGGCACCCATCTCGTTACTGGCAAAGCCTTAATGGAGTCTATAAGCTGGTAGAAATTGACGGCATTCCGGTAGTGAAGCAATCCAGTGGCAAGCAATCCTATCTGGGCCGTAAGCAAACTTTCCGTGGAGTAGGAGACAATCAATTACAAGCAGACCGACTGGGACTGGCAACCGAAGTAGCTCTCTCAGGAGCACCCCTTGCTACAGTTCGTGCTCCAGCAGGGAAAAGGGCAGCAAGCTCCCGAACTGCCAGGGGCGATCGCCGAGGGCACCCGCACTGCCATTGCTAATCTTCCCTCCCCGAACTCGGCGGCTAGAAGACCTGGTTTCGCCGCCAGTTAATATTTCTGCTGAGTTGACTGCATTGCCGAAACAGGTCTGCCATCAATCAAGGTAAAAAATTTTAGCAGGTTTAACTGATGGCCTCGATAGCTTTATTTGGTACCAGCGCCGATCCGCCCACCAGAGGGCATCAGGCAATTTTACACTGGCTATCGCAGCAGTTTGATCAAGTGGCGGTCTGGGCCTCTGATAATCCGTTTAAAACCCATGGGGCTGCTCTAGATCATCGCCAGGTAATGCTGCGGCTGTTAATTGACGAAGTTAATTTTGCCCAGGGCAATGTGACATTTTATCCAGCCCTAAGTCATCCTCGGACCCTTGACACCTTGAAACAGGCGCGGCAGTTGTGGCCACAGGCCGGGTTGACCTTTGTGATTGGGGCTGACTTGGTGGCGACGATCGCGACTTGGTATCAAATCCAAGACGTGTTAGCCCAGGTTACTTTGCTCGTCATTCCCCGGCCAGGTTATTCTCTAACCTCCGCAGACCTGCAACCGCTGCAAAAGTTAGGGGCAAATGTGGCGATCGCTAACTTTTGTGGGCCAGCGGTTTCCTCTACCGCTGTGCGGGAAGCAGACCTAGCTGGATTGACTCCTGCAGTCCAAGCTTATATTCACCAAAAGGGGTTGTACGAGTGGTCAAACGCAGCCCAGGGCGCTTAAAGTGGCAGCAACAGGATCGACAGGGCGATTTTGGCGTGCAAAAGCCACCACTGGCAGAATTTAAAGTCGGGGTCGACAATGTGATCTTCTCCGTCGATACAACCCAAAATCGTCTGCTGGTTTTGTTGGTGATGCGGCAGATAGACCCCTGTATTGGTCAGTGGTGTCTTCCGGGAACGTTGGTTTGCCAGGGAGAATCTTTAGAAGATGCCGCCTACCGAATTCTGTCAGAAAAGATTCAGGCAAAAAACCTTTACCTAGAGCAGTTGTATACCTTTGGTGGCCCCAAGCGCGACCCGAGAGAAGCCCCTAAAAATGATGGCGATCGCTATCTTTCGGTTAGCTACTTTGCCCTCCTGCGGTTTGAGGAAGCCCGCTTGATCGCCCAGGGCGTCAGCGGCATTGCCTGGTATCCCTTGGATCAAATTCCTGTTTTGGCCTTTGATCACGATCAAATCTTGATCTACGGCCATCGTCGCCTCTGCAACAAGCTAGCGTACAGTCCGGTTGCCTTTGATGTGCTGCCAGAAACCTTTACCCTGGGGGATGTTTACCAACTCTACAGCACTGTTTTAGGGGCCAACTTCTCGGACTACTCAAACTTCCGGGCCCGGCTGCTGAAGTTGGGGATTTTGCAGGACACCGGCCAAAAGGTCTCTCGTGGTGCGGGGCGTCCGGCCAGTCTCTATCACTTTGACGCCCAGGCCTTTGCGCCCCTTAAAGATAAACCGCTAGTCTTTGTTTAGAAACTCTCCGTAAGCAAAAGGTAGTGAGTACGAATCCCCAAGCTTGACTTTGCCAGGGAGCGAAAGCAGCGATGCCACCAGGACTGATGATCGACGATTCAAAGATGCCAGTGGTCTATCCTCCATAGAAATTGGAAGCGTTATGAAACTTGCCGTTGCCCAACTGAATCCCACCATTGGTGATCTAGCCGCAAATGCCCGCCGAATTCGGGAGGCAGCGCAGCAGGCTTTCAATCAAGGCGTAGCGTTGCTACTGACGCCAGAACTTTCTTTGTGCGGCTATCCCCCTCGGGATTTGTTGCTAAATCCTGGCTTTATCGAAGGGATTGGAGAGACCTTGCGGCAATTAGCGATAGATCTACCCCCTGATTTAGCCGTGTTTGTGGGGACGGTGGTGCCAAATCTTCACTCCCCTCACCAAGGCGGTAAACCCCTGTTCAATAGCACAGCGCTGCTGCACCAGGGACAGGTGCAACAGATATTTTATAAACGTCTGTTGCCCACCTATGACGTATTTGATGAGGAGCGCTACTTTGAGCCTGGCCAGCAGGCGAACGTCTTTACCCTGGTGGGATCTGAGGGTGCGCCCCTACGAATTGGGATCACGATCTGTGAGGATGTCTGGAACGATGAGACGTTTTGGGGACGACGCAACTATGCAGTTAACCCCACGGTGGATCTAGCCCAGCAGCAGGTGGATTTAATTGTGAATCTATCGGCTTCTCCCTACAGCGTCGGTAAACAGCAGATGCGGGAGTCGATGCTGGGTCATATTGCCCACCGCTACCACCAGCCCTTGATCTACGCCAACCAGATTGGCGGCAATGATGATTTACTCTTTGATGGCAGCAGTGTTGCCTTTAACCGCCAGGGAGCAGTGGTTTGCCGCGCCGCTGCTTTTGCAACTGATTTAGTAGTTTTGACCTATGATCTAACCCAAAAGAACCTCTTGCCAGCAAAACTAAACCCGCTGCCGGAGAGTCAAGAGGCAGAAATTTGGGCTGCCCTGGTCATGGGGATGGGAGACTATACCCGCAAGTGCGGTTTTTCTAAAGCCGTGATCGGCCTCAGTGGTGGAATTGACTCAGCCCTAGTGGCGGCGATCGCTGCCGAAGCCCTAGGCCCCGAAAATGTCCTGGGGGTGTTAATGCCCTCCCCCTACAGCTCTGAGCACTCAATTCAAGATGCCCTGGCCCTAGCAGAGAATCTGGGCATCGCGACGCAAATCCTGCCCATTGCCCAGACAATGACCGCCTACGAGCAAACCCTGGCGGAGTTGTTTGCGGGAACATCACCGGGGGTAGCTGAAGAAAATATTCAAGCTCGGATTCGGGGCAATTTGCTGATGGCGATCGCCAACAAATTTGGCTATCTGCTGATCTCGACTGGCAACAAGTCCGAGATGGCCGTCGGGTACTCAACCCTCTACGGAGATATGAGTGGGGGCTTAGCAGCGATCTCCGATGTCCCTAAAACGTGGGTCTATGCCCTTTGTCGCTGGCGTAATCAACAAGCGGTAGCCAAAGGCCAGGCAGAAACTATTCCCCCTAACATTCTCACCAAAGCCCCCAGCGCCGAACTCAAACCCGGTCAGACAGACCAGGATTCTTTACCGGCCTACGACGTTTTGGATGATATTCTTTGGCGATTAATCGACAAACACCAGTCCCCAAGCCAAATCGTGGCAGCTGGTCATGAGCCAGCAATTGTGGAGCGGGTGGTGCAAATGGTCAGCCGGGCAGAGTTTAAACGCCGCCAGGCCCCCCCTGGGCTTAAGATTACCGATCGCGCCTTTGGTACTGGCTGGCGGATGCCGATTGCCGCTCACTTGAGCGGATTTGTTGCTGCCACGCCCGCCTCTGATGCGATCTCCCCGGCCTAAGATAAAAACTGAGTGTCTTGAAGTGTTATGTCATCTACCCCATCCTCAGCCCAATTTCCAGAACCGCAGCCAACCCCTGCAAAGGAGAGTCCGGAGCAATCTAAGTGTGATTCTCTTGATAGCTGTGTCCAGTCATTAGGGTTGGCAGGCATTCAGCGCCATCTGTTTATCTGTGCTGACCCAACGTTTGCCCAATGCTGCTCAAAGGAGACCAGTTTAGAGGCCTGGAACTATTTAAAAAAGCGGCTCAAAGCCCTGAAATTAGATCGGCCCACCTCGGAAAATCCGGGGTGTATTTTTCGGACCAAGGCCAACTGCTTGAGAGTTTGCACCCAAGGCCCGATTCTGGTTGTTTATCCCGATGGGGTCTGGTATCACTCAGCAACCCCCCCCGTGATTGAGCGGATTATTCAAGAACACTTACTGGGCAATCAGGTCGTGGTAGACTACGCCTTTCTAACCCACCCGCTTCCAGACCCTTCATTGGTAAAGCCTGATGCAAATCTCAGCCCCTCCAACTCAACTGCCTGATTTACCTGTAGAGGTTGAGGGGCTTCCTAACATCTGCGGCTGGGAACCAGAGGTTGCGGCGGTGGTGCAAGCCAATCAGCCAGTATTTTTGCCAGTTACAAACCTGCACCTAGGGGAGATTTCCTCCGCCTTTGCGATCGCCCTGCACCTGCACCAGCCCACCATCCCCGCTGGCGCTGACGGAGCCCTGATCAGCAACTTGCAGTATATGTTTGAGCATTCCCAGGAGGGAGACAACCACAATGCTGGTGCCTTTGCCAACTGCTACAGCCGCATGGGAGACTTGATTCCGCAGTTGGTTGAGCAGGGAGGCAATCCTCGGGTGATGCTCGACTACTCTGGCAATTTGCTTTGGGGCCTAGAGCAGATGGGCCGCCAAGATGTCATAGACAACCTAAAGCGAATCACCTCTAATCCCAGCTACTATCCCTACGTTGAGTGGTTGGGCAGCTTTTGGAGCCATGCAGTGGTTCCCTCTACTCCAATTCCTGACCTGAAACTGCACATTCAGGCTTGGCAGCATTATTTTGCGGCGGTTTTTGGCTGGGAGGCTCTGGGGCGGGTCAAGGGATTTTCTCTGCCGGAAATGCACCTGCCCAATAACCCGGATACACTTTACGAGTTTGTTAAAGCCCTCAAAGAGTGTGGCTATCGCTGGCTAATGGTTCAGGAGCATTCTGTAGAAACCTTAGCTGGCGAACCCTTGGAATTCAAGCACTTGCCTCACCGACTGGTAGCTCGCAATTCCCAAGGAGATGTTCTCAGCATCACCGCCTTAATCAAAACCCAGGGGTCCGATACAAAGCTTGTCGCCCAAATGCAACCCTACGCTGAAGCCAAGACACTTTCCCCCCAAACCTTGGGTGGTGTGAGCGTTCCACCCTTAGTAACTCAAATTGGCGACGGTGAAAACGGCGGCGTGATGATGAATGAGTTTCCGCCTGCCTTCAAGGGAGCTTGGGAGGAAGTTCGGAGGAATAGCAACCCTGGCGTTGTGGGGATGACCGGAACTGAGTACCTGGAGATGATTGAGGCCGCAGGGTGTGACCCTGAGGACTATCCTGCCTGTCAACCAGTGGGCCAGTTTAAAATCTGGGAGCGGGTTTCCCCTGGAATGATTGACTCAGAAAATGTGGCTGCGGCGATCGC
>JBGTDP010000199.1:0-26969 GCA_041748255.1 Thermosynechococcaceae cyanobacterium
AACAAGCCCAGCAGGATTTTGCTGGCCAGCTAGCAGACCTGCAATCAGGGGCAACAGCTCAACAGGCACAGGTGTTTGAACATCTAGGTCAACTTGAATCTCAGCTATCTCCCCACTTGGCCCAACTGCAGCAAGGGGCCCAGGGGCAGGTTGAGCAGCAAGTAACTCAGATCCTGGAGACCCTGCGTAAATCAGAGTCTGTGTTTGCCACCCAATTGTTTGCCCTGCAATCAGACGCCCAAACCCAGAAGAATACCACCCTGGAGAATCTCAACCAAGTGGCCGCTGAGTTCACGACTGGATTTTCCGGCCTACAAGCTCAGGTGCAAGCCGAAAAAGAGTCTACCCTGGCCCAATTGCAGCAGCAAGGATCAGCATTCACCGCTGGATTTTCCGAGCTACAAACCGAGGTACAGACCCAAAAAAATTCAACCCTAGAGACGCTGCAGCAACTAGCAACAGAGTTTAAAGCTCAGTTTTCAGATCTGCAAACCGAGGTACAAACTCAAAAGCAGACCAGCTTCCAGACCCTAGAGAAGTTAGCCTCGGAGTTTGCTGCCCAGTTATCTGACCTGCGCTCCTCGGTTGGGGGACGCCGGGAAAAGGTTTTTGACAACCTTGAGCAGCTAGCAACGGAAGCCACAACCTACGTTGCCCAGTTAAAAACTGAAAGTCAAACCCAAAAAGACGTTCTGCGCCAGAATGTGGAAAAATTAGGGGCTCGATTTGCTGCCAAACTCTCAGAACTTCAATCCGAGGTGGAAGGCCAAAAGCAAACGGCGCTGCAAACCTTGGGTAGCTCAAAGACAGAGCTAACCGAGCAACTCTCTCGGCTGCAATCCGATGCCCAAGTCCAGAAAGACCAGATCCTGCAGCAACTGGCCGAGGTTTCTCCCCAGTTTATGGCTGAGTCCTTTATGGCTGAAGCCCAGCAAACCCTGCAAACCCTAGGAGAAGAACTAGAAACCCTCAGGGACAGTCATCCACAACTGTTCTTAAATCCGAGAAAATTTATTGATCAAGGCCAGCAGCTATTTGTCCAGGAACGCTACGAGGAAGCTCTGGCCCAGTACGATCAGGCGATTGAAGTTCAACCGGACAATCCTGACACTTGGACGCAGCGCGGTCTGGCCCTGGCAAAAATCCAGCAGTACGATCCGGCGATCGCTAGCTTTAATAAGGCCCTGGATTTGAATCCCAATCAAGCCCAGACCTGGTATTACCTGGGTTTAAGTCTCAGCGAGCTTAAGCGCTACGAAGATGCCATCGCCGCCTTGGATGAAGCGATCCAGATTCAGCCAGCAGACGCCCAAGCCTGGTTCCATCGCGGCATTGCCCTAATGCAGATCAAGCAGCAAAAAGCCGCGATTAACGCCTTTAACAAGGCCCTGGACCACAACCCCAAAGATCCAGAAGTATGGGTCAACCGGGGGGTAGCCCTGGGGATGTTGCAGCGCCATGAGGAGGCTTTTAAGTCCTTTGACCGGGCCACCCAGTATCAGCCCGACAACGCAACCGCCTGGCTGAATCGCGGCATGGCCTTAGAAGCCTTGGAACAATACGAAGAAGCGATCGCTTCGCTAGACCAAGCCTTGGAGTTTAATCCAAATTCCCCCAAAGCCTGGGACAAACGCGGATTTGCCCTGGTACAGATGGGGCGCAATTCTGAAGCGATCTCCAGCTTTGAAAAGGCCCTGGACTTAAAGCCAGACTTTGCCAGCGCCTACTACCACAAAGCCAGTTGTTATGCCCTGATGGCGCAGCCTGATCCGGCCCTAGAGAACCTCCAGCAGGCGATTCGGCTCAATCCCAGGTATCGAGACGAGGCCAAGGCAGACCCTGGTTTTGATCCGCTATGGGAAGATGAGTGGTTTCAAACCCTGATTCAGGGCTAGCCTTTCCCCTAATCACCGATACTAGAAGCAGAACGATTGTTATTGGGATCTGCTGGCATGGGAGTTTGGGAAATAGATTTTTATTCACGCCCAATTCTAGATGAGCAACAAAAAAAAATCTGGGAGCTGCTAGTCTGTGATTCCCAAAGAACCTTTGAATTCGTCAAAAGCTGTTCTGGGTCGGAAGCCAATTCAGGCTGGCTGAAAACAGCCCTGCAAGAGGCAATGGCCCAATGGCAAGAATCTGCCCAGCTTCCAAACCAAGCCAGACCAGAAAAAATCCGCTTTTTCCGCCGTCCGATGCAGAACATGATTAGCCGGGCTTGCAAAGAGCTAGAAATCCCTTTACAACCCAGCCGCCGCACCTTTGCCCTCTACCAATGGCTGGGACAGCGTCAGCAGTCGGTTTATCCCCAGCAGCCAGGGTACCAACCCCTAACGGGTCCTCCCCTACAGCTAGAGCAAAAGCAACCCCAGCCCCTGCCGGATGCTTTAATCGGCACCCGTTGGCAATTTGTCACCTTAGAGGCTGCAACCTTTGCGGAAATGGACCAATGGGAGATTAGCTTTGGGGAGTCATTGCCCCTAGAGATGCTGGCAGTTGGCCCAGACACCCCAATTCCTGGCCTGGTGATTTACTCTCCCCGGTCTGTAGCCATGGCAGGCTGGATGTCCGGATTAGAAATGGCATTTCTAAAAGTAGAACAGGATTCATTCACCAACTTGACCCAGCTCCTCTTAGAAACGGGGGGCAGCGATCGCTGGGTGGTGGCGACGCTCAAGAACCCCCAAGTCCAAGCCGAGGCCCAAGACTTTGAAACGGCCAAACAAAAGGCCCAGCAAGTTCACTTTTTAGCCGTCCAGTCTGATTCCCACTCAGAGACCTTTGCTGGATTTTGGCTATTACAAGAGGTCAATTTGGCGTAAATTAGTTCACAAGGGGAGGTAGCTCTGGGATCGCCCTCACTCCAGGCCACAGCTTGGGGCAGGCGCTCAAATCATAGGGTACATCCAGCTAACGATTCGCATGTGTTAGGAGTCGCAGATGATGCAACCAGAGTTGCTAGTAGAACAGCTGCTAGATTTAGCCCACAAATCAGGCGCAGAGGCAGCCGAGGTGTTTCAGTCTCGCTCTGTGACCCGTCCGGTTTTTTTTGAGGCCAATCGGCTCAAGCAACTAGAGAGTAACCAGTCTGAGGGAACTGCCCTGCGACTTTGGCACGACGGCCGACCAGGATTGGCAGTTGCCTACGGAGCCGTTGATCCCCAGGCTTTGGTGGAGCGAGCCGTGGCCCTGAGTGCCCTTAACCCTCCAGAAACCATTGAGCTAACTGCCACGGCCGCAAAAATCGAGTATCCCGACTTGGGAAAAGCTGTGGAAGTCGAACAACTGGTGAATTGGGGCAAGCAAGCGATCGCCCAAGTGCGGCAGGCTTATCCAGAGATTCTCTGCACCGCTGAGTGGGAGTGCGAGGTTGAAACCACCCATCTGGTTAACACCCAGGGCTTAAACTGCGGCTACACCGATACCACCCTGGGCTGTTATCTGGCGGCGGAGTGGGTACGGGGAGATGATTTTCTCAGTGTTGCGGATGGCCAAACCCAGCGGGACAGCTTAGACCCAACCGCCCTGGCAAGCCAAATACTGCAGCGGCTGGAATGGGCCCAGGAAAACGTGCCCTCCGTCACTGGACGAATGCCGGTTTTATTTACCTCCAAGGCTGCGGATATGCTCTGGGGAACCTTGCAAGCCGCCCTGAACGGGAAGCAGGTTCTGGAAGGGGCTTCTCCCTGGAGCGATCGCTTGGGGGAACGGGTGACCGCCAAAGCCCTGACCCTTTCCCAAAACCCAGACGTGGGTCCCTTTAGCTGTCCCTTTGACGATGAAGGCACCCCCACCCAGTCCCTGGTCTTTATTCAAGATGGGGTTTTGCAGCTTTTCTATACAGATCGGACCACGGGCAGAATTCTCGGCAACAGCACCACCGGCAATGGGGTACGTCCGGGGTTGGGCAGCTATCCAACCCCAGGGCTGTTTAACCTGTTGATTCAACCGGGCCGCTTGAGCTTAGCCGACTTGATTACCACCCTAGACAATGGGTTAATTGTTGATCAAATGCTGGGGGGCAGCGGTGGCATCTCTGGCGACTTCTCAATCAACGTTGAGCTGGGCTATCGGGTTCAAAAGGGAGAGATTGTCGGTCGAGTCAAGGATACGATGGTCTCAGGAAATGTTTATACCGCTCTGAAGCAGTTGGTGGAGTTGGGCAGCGATGCTGATTGGAATGGCTCTTGCTATACCCCCTCTTTGATCGTGGAGGGACTCTCCGTGACTGGGCGCCAGGCGGGGCCTTGAGTCATTGGCTTAAAGTAAGCCTGGAGCCTTCCCTATTGGTGGCATTTAGCGTAAACCTCTCCTGCCTTATTCAATCTGTGACAGCATGGCATTCAATCATAGCTTTGGATTGAGGAACCCATTTTAGCCTGATGGGGAATTTTTCTTTTCCGTCCTACCTCCATCGCTTTCTGCGGCCCAAAAACCTGGCTATTTTTGAGGCTTGTGTGATTGGTTTGGTCTCAGGGTTAGCGGCTGTTTCCTTAAAACAAGGGGTGGGTTGGCTAGGGAGTTGGCGGATCTATGCCGCTTCTGAGTTTCCGGTTTGGTTGGTTCTGCCAGGAATCGGCTTGGTGGGCGGAGTGTTGTCGGGTTGGTTAGTCGAGAGATTAGCGCCCGAAACCTCCGGCAGTGGCATTCCGCAGGTCAAAGCGGCACTGGCTTCGCTTCCCGCCCCGATGAATTTACGAGTGGCCATTGTTAAGTTGCTCGGGACTATCTTGGCCTTGGGGGCTGGCCTCAGCTTGGGTCGCCAGGGTCCAACGGTGCACGTGGGGGCAGCTTTGGCGGCCCAACTCAGTCGCTGGGTGCCAGCTTCAACCGAATATCGCCGCCAGTTGATTGCCGCCGGGGCAGCCGCAGGACTGGCAGCTGGCTTCAATGCCCCGATCGCTGGGGTGCTTTTCGTGGTTGAAGAGCTACTCCAGGATGTTTCTAACCTGACCCTGGGAACAGCGATCATTGCCTCATTCATTGGGGCTGTGATCTCGCGGGTGCTGGGGGGCGAAGGTCTCAACCTGGGTCTGGCAGCTTATCAAACGGGGTTTTCCCTCCAAGAAATTCCCCTGTTTGTGATTTTAGGGGGGCTGGCTGGGTTACTGGGGGGATTATTTAATCGCGGCATTCTCCTGAGCTTAAAGCTCAACCGCCGGTTGCTGCCGATTGGACTCCCCTGGCGAATTGGCTTAGCGGGGCTGATGTCTGGGATCATTATCGCCCTTCTGCCCAGCTTCTTAAGGGACAATGCTGGCTTACGGGAGTTGTTGATTGTCGGTGAGGGGGGGTGGTCACTCACCGCGATCGCCTTTGTTTCTAAGTTCGCCCTCACCCTGATCGCTTACGGGGCTGGGGCACCGGGAGGCATCTTTGCCCCAGCCCTGATCTTAGGGGCCGCCCTCGGTGACTTGGTAAGCAGCGCTGCCCAAGGGCTACAAGCTCTAGGGTTTTCGCCAGGATTTGAAATCATGATTGAATCACCGGCTACCTACACCCTGGCTGGGATGGGGGCCTTTTTTAGTGCGGTGACCCGAGGACCGATCACAGCGATTGTGATTGTGTTTGAAATGACCACAGACTTTAATCTTGTGCTGCCCCTGATGATTGCCGCTGTGGTTTCCTACATCGTGGCAGAAAGAATTTCCCCCAACTCGATTTACCAGTATCTGCTCAATTGGCAGGGGATTGATTTAGAAAAAGACCCCAAACCAGAGCCCTGGAGTGAGTTGAGAGCCACGAATATTATGCAGCAGCGGGTAGAAACCCTCTCAAGTCAGATGCCCGTGGGTGAAGTGGTTCAGGCTTTCTCCCGCTCCCATCACCGGGGATTTCCAGTGGTGCATGAAGGGCGGCTGGTGGGGATTATCACTCAAACTGACTTAGCAAATTTTAAGCAGCAGCAGTTACCAGCAGAAACAATCTTAAAAGAGATTATGACCCCGCAGCCCGTTACGGTAGGATCCCTGGCACCGCTGCGAGACGTGCTGTATTTACTGGATCGCTATAAACTCAGCCGCCTACCAGTGACCGAAGGCCAGAAATTAGTTGGGATCATTACCCGCAGTGACATTATCCGGGTAGAGTCTAGCCAGCTGGCCGGGGGAGCAGAGGTCGGTCCCCAGCCAGAACCCTCCTACGTGGTTTATCAAACCCGCAGCCCCGCCGTCGGTCAAGGACGACTTTTGGTGCTATTGGCAAATCCGCACACCGCGGATGCCTTGCTAGAACTGGCCGCAGCGATCGCCCGAGAGCGACACTACGAGCTGGAGTGCCTACAGGTGATTGTCGTCCCCCGCAGCAATTCCCCGGCTGAAACCTCGGTTAGAACCACCAAGGGTCGGCGACTGCTACGGCGGGCAGAACGCTTAGGCCGTCGGTGGCGAATTCCAGTTCACACCCAAATTCGGGTGGCCCATGATGTCGCCCAGGTAATTTTAGAAACCGTCAAGCAGCAGCATATTGACTTGACCCTGATGGGCTGGAAGGGAGGAACCGCGACCCCCGGACGAGTATTTGGCGGAGCTGTGGATACGGTGATTCGTCAGGTCGCCTGTGATGTGGTGCTGGTAAAGCTAGCCCCTGAGACTGAGCGGTTGTTTGAGCGCTGGCTGCTGCCGATGGGTGGTGGGCCGAATGCCCAACAGGCCATTAAACTCTTGCCAGGGCTGGTTTCATTGGGGAATTCCCCTGTGATCAAGCTGTGTCAAGTATCTGACCCCGAATCCTTAGGAGATAGCACCGCTGCCCTGGAAGCAGAGGCTCAGTCTCTAAGTCGGCAACTCAGTTGCCCAGTCCAGGCAGTCCCGGTTTCGGCCAAGTCAGTGTCGGAGGCAGTGGTCAATTTAGCTAACCGCGATCGCACGGAGGTAATTATTTTGGGCGCTAGCCGAGAGAGTTTGCTCCAGCAGGTGATTAAAGGCAACCTCCCGGAAGCGATCGCCCGCCAAAGTCACTGCACCGTGATTTTAGTTCGAGGGGCTGTGAGTGACTAGGGATTAATTTAATGCTGCCAGGGAGAAAAAGGAATTACGCTAGAGTGGACTGGAATTCTAGGTCTTTGATTAGTAAGACGCTAGAACGCTAGATTCTTAGGGAAGGCTTGAATGAACCCGATAGATTATCTCCGTATCAGCTTGGTAGACCGCTGTAATTTTCGCTGCCAGTACTGTATGCCAGAAGGTGCAGAGCTAGCATTTCTTAAAAAAGCAGAGGTTCTAACCACAGCAGAGTTGTTGACCCTGGTTCAAGAGGTATTTGTGCCGGTTGGTTTTACCCGGTTTCGATTGACCGGCGGCGAGCCCTTAATTCGACCGGGGGTGGTGGAGATTGTCCAAGAACTTGCGGCTTTGCCCCAGGTGGAAGATCTTTCAATGACCACCAATGGGTTTTTGCTCTCAGGGTTGGCTGAGGATCTCTACAGGGCTGGGTTGCGGCGGATTAATATCAGCTTGGATTCTCTCGATTCAGAAACCTTTGGCCAGATTGTCGGTAGCAGGGGGCGCTGGGATCAAGTTTGGGCTGGCATTCAGGCAGCCCACCGGGTCGGGTTTGACCCGCTGAAACTCAACGTAGTCGTGATTCCAGGGATTAATGACCAAGAGATTTTGGATCTGGCTGCTTTAAGTATTGAGCGCGCCTGGCATATTCGATTTATTGAGTTTATGCCGATTGGCAATGCCAATTTGTTTGGAGCCCAGGGCTGGGTGCCTTCAGAAGAACTGCGGCAGCGGATTAGCGATCGCTGGGGACTCGTAGCCGGGAATGTGCGCGGCAGTGGTCCGGCGGATGTATTTCAGATCCCCGGTGCTAAAGGGACTTTGGGATTTATCAGCCAAATGTCAGAGTGCTTTTGCGATCGCTGCAACCGGATGCGCTTATCTGCCGATGGTTGGCTGCGACCCTGCTTGTTAAACGAAACTGGACAGCTTGACCTTAAAACCGCCCTGAGAAATGGCACGCCCACCGGGAAGCTGCGCGATCGGGTTCGGGAGCTATTGCAACTCAAACCAGAGATCAATTACAAAGGCCGAGACTCCGGCACAGCAGGCACCTACACTCGCACAATGTCCCAGATTGGTGGATAGCCTATGAACAACCTAATCTAGTTGTTCCCAAACCACTTTTGCCCATTCAGTCGTTGGATAACGCCGAAGACCAATAAATCCAGGGTGATCTTGCGCTCATCAATTAGGAAGGGTTCTATTGTACTGGGTTCCCTGCCCCCAGTCGCCAGGGAGAATGCCTTGCTTTCTTTGATATCTTCTTGGGGAAAATAAACCATAAATTCCCGCTTACCATGATTCCAGCGACCTGTAACCTGGTTTTTTTCAAAGCTCAACTGGACATCCTGAAGATTCTTCTCTGATAGGGCACTCTCCAACGCTGGCAGGTAGTCCTGTTGAATAAACTCTGAGAAAGGTTTATCTTCAACGGCTGGCGGCTTCTCTTTCTTGCCCTTTTCTCCCCCCTTGGCAGCGGGTTTCTTTGCCTCAGACTTATCTGCTGCTGTTTTTTCAGCCTTAGCTGCTGGTTTGGCCTGTTTAGATTTCTCTGAATCCTCTGAGCTTGAATCCGAATCAGAATCAGCTTCAGACTTAGGGGCAGGCTTAGCCGATTTGGACTCCTCTGAGTCTTTTGAGTTTGAATCCGGCTTAGAATCTTCTGGGTTGGACTTTTCCTGAGTTACTTCTGGCTTAGGGCTATCTGGTTTTGATTTTGGTGATTCTTTTGAGCCTGAGGTTGATTTCACCTGTGCTGCTTTCTGAGGCTGCTTAGAGCCCTCTGACTCAGAAGAATTTTCAGCCCCAGAAGTGTCAGAAGTGCCAGAAGTGTCGGATGGCTTCTGAGCCGCGGCATCTGGGTTGGCATCAGGATTTGCTGCCTCAGGATCAGGGGCATTGCCAGTAGGAATATCGGTTGCCTGGGACGCAGACGAACTAGGGGCGCTTTGTTTAGCAGCCTCAGGGGTATCTGCTTCTCCTGCATCAGGATTAGGCGGCAGCTTGTCTTCAGTGTTGGGCTTGGCAGGCGTTTCTTCAGGCATCAGCAACTCCTCAATTAACCCCCAGCGATCGCAGGGATAATACTCACTTCATCTCCCGACTGTAGCGGGGTTTTCGTTCCTTCTAAAAACCGGATGTCTTCGTTATTTACGTAAAAATTAACGAACCGACGCAGCTCTCCTTTATCGTCACACAGACGGGCCTTAATCCCAGGACAGCTTTGCTCCAGTGATTCTAGCAATTCAGACACGTTATTACCATCACATTCCACCGTCGCTTGGTCATGGGTTAATTTTTGCAGCGGTGTGGGAATTAAAACTTTGACGGCCATGAAAAATTATCTCCTTAAAATCGCAGCCCTAGGATTTTCAAGAATAGGGGGTGCGGGGGTTGAAAATCAAACCAAAACCGGCTGCCATTCTAGCCGATCAAGGGTGTGAGAACGCTCCAGGGCTCGCTCAAAGCTGTCCAGCTTCGCGTCAATCGTCAAAGGCTCACCGATATAGCCTTGAACTGCCTCCTGGGTTTTAAGGCCGTTGCCGGTAATATAAATCACCGTTTTTTCTTCGGGATCAATCTTGCCTGCTTCTACTAGTTTCTGCAGCACCGCAACAGTGGTGCCGCCAGCGGTTTCAGTAAAGATGCCTTCGGTTTCGGCTAGCAGTTTCATCCCAGCAATGATTTCAGCATCGCTCACTGATTCAATCGTGCCATTGGTTTTGCGGGCGATATCCACGGCATAAATCCCATCAGCAGGATTGCCGATCGCAATGGATTTAGCGATCGTGTTGGGCTTAACCGGGGAAATAAAGTCCCGATTTTCTCGATAGGCCTCCGCAATCGGGGAACAGCCATCGGCTTGCGCCCCACTAAAGCGAACCGGCTTCTCATCCACCAACCCCACCTGGATAAATTCCTGGAAGCCTTTATAGATTTTGGTGAATAAAGACCCAGAGGCCAGGGGGGCAACAATATGATCCGGCAATTCCCAACCCAACTGCTCTGCAACTTCGTACCCGAGAGTTTTAGACCCTTCGGAGTAGTAGGGTCGCAGGTTGATGTTCACAAACCCCCAGCCATGGGTGTTAGCAACTTCAGAGCAAAGCCGATTGACCTGGTCGTAGTTGCCCTCAACCGCTATCACCGTTGGCGAATAAATCAGGGTGCCTAAGACCTTACCCGCTTCCAGATCGGCGGGAATAAACACACAGCAGTCTAACCCCGCCCGAGCCGCGATCGCAGCGGTGGAATTGGCTAAATTACCAGTACTGGCGCAGGAGACAGTTGAGAACCCTAATTCCCGCGCCCGGGTCAGGGCAACAGAGACCACCCGGTCCTTGAAACTCAAGGTTGGCATATTAACCGCGTCGTTCTTAATATACAGATGCTTTAAACCCAGCCGCCGAGCTAGCCGATGGGATTGCAACAGCGGGGTCATTCCAGTGCCCACATCAATCGGATCATCACTGGCAACCGGCAAAAAGGAGCGATAACGCCAAATCGACGCCGGACCTGCCTGAATGGTGTCTCGACTGGTAATTTGCTTCAGCAGGCTGTAGTCATAGGTAACTTCTAAGGGACCAAAGCAAAATTCGCAGACGTGGGCGGCTTTGAGTTCATACTCTTCCCCACATTCTTTGCACTTTAAAGATTTAAAGGTGGCTGTGGGGGCCTGGGTAGAAGAAGGGGCCTGAGTCATGGGTTGAGAGTCCTTTTATGAGGTCGCCGCTAAGGTGTTGAACTAATTTGATCCCCTTGTTGCCCTGGGCAGCTTGCTGGTAGGGGACTGGATAGCCTCATAACTGGATACAGCCAACCCAAAACAAATCAGTTTTGCCTGATAGTAGCATGGGCCAATT
Organism: Thermosynechococcaceae cyanobacterium; assembly: GCA_041748255.1. GTDB lineage: Bacteria > Cyanobacteriota > Cyanobacteriia > Thermosynechococcales > Thermosynechococcaceae > JBGTDP01. The sequence continues at coordinate 10,868 of JBGTDP010000199.1, forward strand.
GCAGCGTCAAACATACCCGACCTTATTTGTCGGGTATAAAGAATTCATGATCAACTCCAACTCAAACCCTGGTTTTATCCCTAAACAGGATTTCTTAAACTCCGATTGGTTCCCAAGCATTAGATTCCAAACTTGGCAAACCCTACCATTTAGGTTGGCTGATCATCAGGGTCTCTACGGCCTCGGGCGCTAAAGGACGAGAGAAAAAGTACCCTTGTCCATATCCGCAGTTTAGGTCTCTGAGATATCCCAGTTGCTCAGCGGTTTCAATCCCTTCTGCGGTTACATCGACCCCAAGTTTCTGAGCTAGGGCAAGGATGGTTTCGACAATCTCTAAATTTCCTTTTGTTGAGTCTGTGCCTAGGGGACTAATAAAGGAGCGGTCAATCTTCAATTCACTAATCGGAAAGTGGTGCAGACGTGCCAAGGATGAATAGCCAGTTCCAAAGTCATCAACAACCAACTGAATACCCAAGTCTCTGAGTTGCGAGAATAAATCAGTGACAGTCTGATCATTTTCCATAATGGAGTTTTCCGAAATCTCTAGCTTCAAACACGGTGCATCCAGACGGGTCTGTTGTAAAACTTGATTGATGTGCGCTAGCAGCTCAGGCTGCCAGAACTGAGGACTACCCAGATTAACACTGATCATTAAAGGCTGAGTCCCGGTTGGAAATCGAGTTTGCCACTGCTGAATCTGGCAGCAGGCTTCCCGAAGCACCCACTGGTCAATAGAGATAATCAACCCAGTTTCTTCCGCCAGGGGGAGGAACACTGCAGGCGAAATAAGACCACGATCTGGATGCTGCCAGCGAACTAGGGCCTCGAAGCCGTTAACTCTACCCGTGTCTAGAGACACGATTGGCTGGTAGTGAACCCGAAGCTCCTGATGCTCAATAGCTCGGCGCAATTCAGTTTCTAACTGCAAGCGAATCACCGCGCGATCGCGCAGGTCTGGGCTGAATATTTCGTATCGCGCTTTGCCGAGGCCCTTGGCCCGATACATGGCAATGTCCGCATCCCGTAAAAGATCTTCAGGCCGGTCATAGCTCCTACTGAAGACAATCCCAATGCTGGCAGTTGTAAAAACTTCTTGGCCGCTGAGGTTAAACGGGGTCCTTAGTTCGACTTGGACCCGCTCAGCAACGCGGATGGCATCACTGAGATCATTAATATCTTCTAGTAAGAGAGTAAACTCATCTCCCCCTAGCCGGGCAGCCGTATCCACAAGGCGTAAGCAGGATTTTAGCTTGTCAGCGATCGCCACTAAAAATTGATCCCCCAGGGTATGGCCCAGACTATCGTTGATCACCTTGAAGCGATCTAGATCCATGAACAGAACCGCAAACAGATAATCTTCGTATCGTTGGCGATGGGCGATTACGCGCTCTAGACGATCCATGAATAAGGCGCGATTGGGTAGACCTGTGAGCGCATCATGAAAGGCACTGTGCAGAAGTTGTTCCTCTGCCTGCTTACGCTCGGTAATGTCTCGGCAAATCACATGCAATTCAGTGGGGGTTCTATGCTTGTCGAGCAGCAGTTGGCTGCGCTCGCGCACCCAAACAACTGAGCCATCTTTACGAACTTTGCGCAGCTCATTTTCAGAGGTGACTAATCTTTCCCTAAAGACATTGGTTAACCATTGTTGAGCCTGCTGCCGGTCGGCTTCATAAACTGTGATCGAGATTGGCTGGTCAATCAGTTCTGCTTTTCGATAGCCCAAAAAATCAGCGCCAACTTGATTGATTGATTGGATGATTCCATCAGCGGTAATTGAAGCATAGGAATCAGGCGCATAGTCGTACAAGTTTTGATATTCTTGCTTGCTTTCCCGGAGGGAAGCCTCTACGCGTTTGCTCTCACTGACCACTGCTCCCAGGAGCAACCCTGTATAAGAGACCGTCAATAGACAAAACTGTAGGGCCAAAGGATTGTTGAGCTCGGGTTGAACATAAACCAGAAGGGCTACGCCAATGTTGATGGATAGCACTGCCAACACTGCCCGTTCAAATCCATGACGCACACTAATCCAGATCAGGGGCAAAAAAACAAAGTAGCTGTACTCTAGCGAGGCAGTGCGAGGGAGGCCATAGGCAAGCCAGATCGCAACCCCTAAAGCGATCACCTCCAGCCCCCCCCCTCCAGGACTTTCGCTGCCTTGGGCCAACTGAGACGGATTGGAGATGCTGGTCTTTCCAAAGTAATATGTGACCTGCCCCAGGGTGCTGCCCGCAGCAGCAGCAAAAGCGGCGGTGCCAGCATGGCAATGCCAGTAGCCTCCCCGGCCCAGTCACCCAGCACCTGAGTTCCCCACTCAGACCAAGCAATAGTGCCAGCTTGTGCCAACGTGGTCACAAAGAGTCCAGAGACGATCAGCGGTGCTACAAGGGTGACAACGACAAATCTAAAGACGTCACGAAACCGACGCAGGCGTGGATCGATGTGAAGCGTGTGCAGTAACAGGCCACTGGCCAAACTGTAACCCAGCATGATCCACAGCGCACAAATCACCACATAAACAGGGGCAATGTCTAGGGGATTCACCACAAGCATATCTAGCAATGGAATCAGCAATAGCTCTGGGGTGTAGCGCAGACCAAAGCCTAATAAAAGCACAAAATGGAGACCTGCTGTGGGGTTCCACTGACTTACTTCTGTGGCTGTGGCAAATACTGCGGCTACTTGTTCTAGACCCAATCCGGCAAGAACATAAACTGTTACGAGTAGGACCGTCCGCATACTGATAGGTAGGCATCGCAGCCCTCTAACCAGGGTCTGTGAAGCCCATAAGCTAATAGTTCTAAGTCTGATCACCCCACCCCTGCTTCGCTATGACAGCGGTTCAATCATGTTGGTCTTTCGTCAGCTTAACAGTGTTGATAAGTTGATACCCATTGCCATAGGACCCCTATTCAATCAAGGTCTCTCCCTTAAGCAGTCGTTGAGAAGCCTCTAATAAAGCCTCCTCTATGTAAGGTTTAGAAAAATAGCCTTTGGCCCCTAAGCGCGCTGCTAATTGTCGGTGGCGATCAGATCCTCTGGAGGTGAGCATAGCGATCGGCAAGTTAGAGAGGGTTGGCTCCCCTTGAATCTGGGTAAGTAATTCAAACCCATCCATCTTCGGCATCTCAATATCACAGAAAACTAGATCACAAGCCAGGCCTGAGCGAAGTTTTTCCCAGGCTTCTTGGCCGTCCCGGGCTTGCTCAACCCGATAGCCAAATTTGCTAAAGGTCATTGACAGTAGCTCTCGCACAGTGATTGAGTCATCCACAATTAAAACCAGGGGATTGGGTTTGGGGGTGGGTTCCTGAATCATGGGCGTCCCTGCCGCAGCATATTGAGTGGCTTCTAGCCGCCCTAGGGACAGATCGACCAATTCTAAAACATCGGCGATCGGCATCACCCGACCATCTCCTAGAATGGTCACCCCAGCAATACCAAGAGGTTTAGGAACTGGGCCTTGTAACTGTTTAATCACAATTTCCTGTTCACCCAAAACCTGATCAACTTGAACTGCAATCACATCATCGGTGCTGCGCAGGACCACAACTGACAGCTCTTTAGCCTCTTGGCTGCTGCCGTAGACACTGCCATGACTCAGCGATCGGTTGTAAACCAATAGTTGAGATAATTGCTTCAGGGGTAAAAGTGACCCCCGCCAAGAAATGAAGGACCCTTCAGCATTAACTTGAACCTGATCAACAGGAATTTCTAGAGTATCTTCAACCCCATCCATGGGAAAGGCAATGCGACGATGGGCATCCACGCAGTTGAGGGCTTTACAAATGCTCAACGTTAGGGGCACGCGGATTGTAATCGTTGTGCCTTGATCTGGGGCTGAATCAACCGAGACAATGCCTTGAATTGATCTTAAGCTGGCCTGAACCACATCCATGCCAATGCCTCGCCCCGCCAGTTCCGTAGCCTCGTCAAGGGTGCTAAAGCCAGGACGAAATAAAAGCTTATAGATCTCCAAGTCAGCAATTGTTTCAGCCTCAGCTTCCTCCACAAGCCCTTGTTGAATTGCCTTGGCTTTGACCTGCTCAAGGTTAACCCCCCTGCCATCATCAGAGACTGAGATCACAGTTTGATTGCCTTGGTGCAAAGCCTGAATGGTCAGTTTCCCCGTCAACGGTTTGCCAGCGGCCTCTCGAACCTCAGGAGACTCAATTCCATGGGTGAGGGCATTGTTGACCAGATGGGTCATAGGGTCGTATAGATGCTCCAAAATCCCTTTATCCACCAAGGTGTCTCGACCCTCAATCTCTAGATCAACCTGCTTACCAAACTGGAGAGAAAGATCCCGCACAGCTCTTGGTAAGCGATCGGCGATTTGAGCAAAGGGAACCATCCTGGCCCGGGTCAACCCCACCTGAAGTTGCGTTGTCACCTGCCGGAAGTTGCGCGTGATTTGATCGGTCTCGTCGGCAACAAACTCGATATCTGAGGTGGCTTCCCGCACGCGGACCAGGCGCTCAATAATTTCCTGAGACAGGGTATGAAAAGCCGTAAATCGATCCATTTCCAGGGCATCAAATCCAGGGTTGCTAGGATCGCTAGTCTCTGGCGGTTCAACCGGTCTGGCTGGATTGCTGGCTGGCGGTCTTGGTGAGTCTAGCAGAGAATTTTCTAGCAAAGAGCGATCGTAAAAATCCTGCATCTGCTGACTAAGGGAGTCTAGCTGCTGGACCTGGGTTAACAGATTGCTGAGAAACTGGTGAAAGCGCTGTTGATTTTGCTCCAAGCTATTTCGGTTGACCACTAGCTCTCCGACCAAATTGCTGAGGAGATCTAGGTTTTTGATTGGAACCCGCAGGGTTTGGTTGCTCAACCCTTCCTTACTCTGATAACTGGTGGCCAGATCAGCCCATAAGCTTTGATTGGCAGCAGTAGCCTCTAGAGCTTGCTCTGATTCTAGGAGCTGGGCAAGCGCTTCAAATTCAGGATTGGTGGGCAGTTGAACCGCTGCTGGCTCTAGCTGCTCCGGCGCTGATTCCGCTGGCTCAGTAGTATCTGCCATCTCAGAAATACCCTGATCAAGAGGCTGATCCAGGTGCCGGAGCAGGTCTGCTTCCGGTTCAAGCTCATCAGGCCCAGTAGACTCAGAGGCCGATTCCGCTGCCAAAGAAACTGCCTCAGCCTCTAGGATATCTGGCTCTAGGGCTGGCTCTGAGACTATCTCCCCACTGGCCCCCGCTTCAAGGGCATCCAGCGCCTCATCTGGCTCCTGGGTACTGAGGTCAAAAATTTCTAGCTCTGGATTCACTAATCCTGAGTCAATCAAATCTGGCTCTGAGGTGGCTGGGAGGTCTGCGGCAACGTCCTGACTTAGAGCATTGAGATCAAGGGATTGGGCTGTCCCAGCGGTGGCCTCAAGTTCAGATAGAACCTGATCGATAGTATCGAGCACCTCCGTTGAGTCGAGGGAGGGGTGGGTTTGCCTCTCTGCTTGTCTATCCTCAGTGGGGGTATCTTCAGCCCAGTCTTCCCAAAGTCGATCTAAATCTAAGGAGTCATCCTCTAGAGATTGAGCCAGATCTGCTGGATCTTTAACAACAGGTTCGAGATTAGCCGTTGGTTCAGTTGCTGATGGGGCAAGTCCCAGTAAGTCTGCTAGTTGATCTAGCAGCACTTCCGAGCCGAAAGTCTGATCTGAGCTTGTTTCCGGGTTAAATTCCCCAGCAGCAGCAGTTGCCTCCGGGGCAACTAACCCCTGAAGTGCAGCTGTTGTAATCTCAGTCGCCCGACCGGCTAAGACTTGATCCTTAGCCTGCTTGATTTCTTGAATCAGGATTGGAGCAAGAGTCCTGTAGGTGTGATCAGGATTGGTCACTGCCCGCCGAGCTGTTTCGAGCAGCTCCGTCCAGCCCAAAATTTCGTACTGTAACCCAAGCTCAGCTAAATCTTGACAACTGGCTTCTAGTTGTTGACGGTTGCGAGGGTGATCGGCCTGCTGGAAAAGCCGCAGCATAGTTCGTAGGTGAGCGGTCACTTGCTGCTCAAATGCCCGTAGGGGATGGCTTGGGGGCGCAAAAGTACTGAGGCTATCAATTGAGGATAGCGCTGCTGGTATCTGGGTGAGTAGCGCTTCTAGGTGAGCTTTGAGCTGGGCAAAGGTGGGTTCAACGGCCCTTAAGCATTTGGCTGCTACCTCCTCAGTTAAGCCAGTAGTAGATTCCAGGGCTTCTAGTAGCTCACTCAGAGGATCAAAGCCTTGAAAAAATAAAGCCTCAAGGGTTGGGTCAGTCTGAAGAGGATGCTCCTGGAGGATCTTGAAGCAATCTTCTAGTTGATGGGCAATCTTTTGGATACTGGGAATCCCCAGCATGGCTGCTCCCCCTTTGAGCGAGTGAGCAGCCCGGAAGACCTCATTGAGCCGCTCGGAATCCTCAACCAGATTCTGCAGGTTTAGGAGCCCCTGCTCAATTGTTGCTAAGTGTTCCTTGGCTTCCTCAAGGAAGTAGCCCATAATCCGCTGGTGTTGTTCCGGCTGCATCGCAATTCCCTCTAGGGTGTCTGCTGGTATAAATGAGCAGGGATGGGAAGGGGGTTAAAAATCGGTTTAGACTTCATGGCCGGAGCCTGGGTCAGCATCCACTTTAAAAGTTTCTACAGAGGTCTGAAGATCGCTGGCAATATTGACCAGATTTTGTAAAGATTCAGAGACTCGTTGAGACTCTTGGGAGGTTTCTTGAGCGGTCATTTCAACTGCCTGCATCACCTGAGCCATTGATTGAGAGGTTTGGGTTTGCTCAACTGTGGCAGCGGTAATATTGCCAACGAGGGTGTCAATCCGGTCAGAGACTTGCACAATATCCTCTAGCGATCGCTTGGCCTCCTCTGCTAGGCGGGTGCCCTCAATCACCTGCTGGGTTCCCTCTTCCATTGTGATCATCACAGTACCCGTCTCGCTTTGAATATGCCGAACAATCTGCTCAATTTCCTTAGAGGCTTTGGCGGCGCGATCGGATAGTTGTCGAACTTCATCAGCGACAATCGCAAACCCTCGGCCCGACTCTCCAGCTCGGGCAGCTTCAATACTGGCGTTGAGGGCTAGCAGGTTTGTTCGAGAGGCAATTTGAGAAATCAAGGCGACAATCTTAGAGATTTCTTGGGAGGATTCTGCCAGCCGCTTCACCTTGCGGGTGCTCTCAGCGACAGTCTCTCGAATCTTAAGAATTCCAGCAACCGTCCGCTCAACCGACTCCCCGCCTTTACGGGCAATCGATGAAGCTGACTGGGCAACTTGATCGGCTTCTTCAGCACTAGCGGCAACCTGCTGAATGGAATGGGTGAGAACCTGCACCGAGTTCAAAGTGGCCGCTAGCTCCTCCGCTTGGCGAAGGGCATCTTCAGATAAACTATGGGCAAAAGCTTCATTCTCAGCGGCCCCGGTGCTAACTTGTTGGGCGGCCACCTTGACCTGCCGAACCAGTTTTTGCAAGTTGTTAATCGTCAAGTTAAAAGAATCTGCCACCGCCCCTAGAACATCTGCAGTCACCTCTGCTTGAACCGTTAAATCTCCCTGAGCAGCGCCCTCAACATCGTCTAGCAGCCGAATCACCTGCCGCTGCAGATCTTCCTTAGCTTTTTCCTGTTCGGTTGCTTTTTGGCGGGCCTCAGCGGTACTTCGATAGATTCCCGCCGCCATTTGGTTAAAGTGGTTTGCCAGTTGACCCAACTCATCCCGAGAGGAAACCGTTGTCCGGGTTCTAAAATCCCCCAGGGCAGCCGCGTCAATCTGGGCCCGCAACTCAGCCGTTGTGCGTTGAAGTTGTTTAACAGCGATCTGACCGAGACCAAAGGTTGTAATTCCCCCAACAACGCCTGCAGCAAGGGCTGCCAAGCCTGTTTCTGGCCAAGAGATTGGGTTGGATTGCCCCGCAGGCTTGGGAGAAAACTGTAGAGCTGCCACTACCGCTAGGGCAGAAAAGAGTCCGGTGGCAGTGGCAGTAATCACAAGTTTGGTTTGGGCAGAGGCATTTTTAACCGGTGCCAAGATGCCGCCCTTGGCTTTAGCGGCGGACTGACGCTCTGGCAGATCCACCCGGATGAATTGGCGGGAGGTTTCCGAAAAGTCTAGAGACTCTGAGGCTTGATTATCACTGCTTTGATTTCCAGGAAAGCCAGAGCCAGAAGCAGGCTGGGCTGGCACTTCAGCTTGAGTAAAATAATCAGGGAAATCGCCTGCTTGATCATAGTCCCTCAAGTCTCCTAAGTCCTCTGAGTCAAGGGCATCTTCTGGGTAGGATGGTACCGCTACCGGATCACCCTGAGATATGCTTTCGCCTTCAGCGGCTTCTGCCGGGAGATTCTCTATTTCCAGATCATTGAGCCAGTCTGCCCCCCCCGATGCCTGTTCCCGCCAGCCAGACCCTGATCCAGCGGTATCTCTAAAATCCTCAGGCCGAAATTCAATGGTAGCCCCAGCCTCAGGATGTTCTTCTGGGGATGGGTCTGGGTCACTCACTTCACTTAATTGAGTGGTTTCTATGGCCCATTCCGGGTTATTAAGGCTAGCTTCCTGGGCTGCCGAAGCTGAGAACGAGGAGTCGGGCTCCAAGGCTTCAAGTTGATCAGCGAACTCTTCTCTATTCACAAAATCATCAACCCTGGAACCAGGATCAGACTCTGCCTGGGAGGGCATCGGCAGAGTGTCAGAGAACGGATTCGATTCGGCCGCTTGCGAGTCTTGGATCAAGGCCTCGGCACCGGGCAGCGCCGGAGCGGTAGCTGGATTTTCTAAACTGGGATTTAGATCATCCTGGTCCTGACTTAACTGGTCTGTATCTGCCAGGCTGGTGTGTGCACAGTCTAATAGTTCTGGATCAACACTCAGGTCAAGAACCTTTCTATAGTGAGCTCGGGCAGGATCATACTCCTGTAAACAGCAATGAATATGCCCTCGCAACAGATGCAGATTGGGATCATCAGGGTAGCTGGCAACCAACTCGTCAGTCAGGTCTGCCGCCGCTTCATAGGTGCCATTCATATAAGCGTTAACCGCTTGCTGGTACTTTTGGGCGTATTGAGGGCTCGATGCCATGTACTTGCTCCTGAGAGTGCGACCTGATGTCTCTAAAGCTTGGTGGGAAAGGTGTTTACTAACGAGTCGTTAATTGTAGCAGTTATGATTTGCAACCAAATTAAGCTGCCCATCGCCCTAAGCGAATCATCGCTGTGGGGTTTAGGAGGCGAAGGGGCGGCTTTGGGTCCTGACGCCACTCCCCCCTTAGAAATGCAGCCATTGTAATTGGGGCAGCGGTACACGGGTGAATTTGATCAAGATTGAGCCAATCCATGCCAATGATCCCCTCCACAGCCAACCCGACAATGACGTCTTGATCTTCAATTGCTACCACTGAGAGCTCGGCGCGATCGGTGTTCAGAGGGGTTAGATCTCCTAGAAGTTGCCCCCCATCCACGACCCAAATCGCCTGTCCCCGTAAATTCAAGACCCCCAACAGCCGAGGAGAAGTATTTGGCATCGGGGTAATTCGCTCCGGTGCTGGGGACAAGACTTCCCGAATCCCGGTGGCAGGTAAGGCAAGCTCCTCCCCCGAAGGCAGATAAAACCGGAGGTGCAAATCCCCTTCCGGGGGAGACGGCTGTGCCTCTAGACTTTGGTCTGCATCCGGTTCTGGGTTGGACTGATTGATCACTTGTCTCTACCCTCGCAATAGTCGTTTCAATGTACCAACAAGTTCCTTGGCCTCAAAGGGTTTTGTGACGTAGGCATCTGCCCCCTGTTTAATGCCCCAGTAGCGATCGAAGTCTTCTGCTTTAGAAGAGCAGATCACGATGGGAACTTTTTGGGTTTTAGGATCGGCTTTCAGCAAACGACAAACCTCGTAGCCATTCATCCGGGGCATAACGATATCCAAGACAACTGCATCCGGTTGCGCCTGCTGAATTTGGTCTAGGGCTTCTACCCCATCGATCGCTGTTGAAACGACTAGCCCACTTTTTTGTAAAAGATCGCTAATCATCTGTCGCTGCGTAGAGCTATCTTCAACCACCAAAATTCTACTCATTCAAACCACCTGCCAGGGAAATTTAGAACTGGTTATTAAGGTGAAACGCCTTTAACAAGCCTGATAGAATTAATTATAATTTCTCCTTTCAAGGCTTAAACCCATTTTAGAAGCGAAAAGATTCAGAGAATGCTAGTCATCCCCCTTCCTAGTCATCCCTGATAGAATTAGCAGCGCCTGAGCTGGGAGTCGTACCTTAAGGCTAAAGCTAAAAAGTCTTTTCTGTTAGGAAATGATGAGATTAGCGTACCCTAAACGCCAGCAGGGGTTGCAATCATCGTATTTTTGCAACAATGGGTAATGTTGAGCCTTTGCCTGCTCTAGAGACCTTTTAAACTTGCGTTAAATTAAAAAAGCCTCAAGGCTAAGGTTTAGATAAATTTAAGCCCAGAATTGAGGCTCTAGTCACAGGATCGAATACCGGGAGGATGGGGGTTTAACAGAATGCTATACCTCGCCGAAGTTCATAAAAGTGGCTTCCTAAACCAGAAAGTAATCCTTAAACTCCTGGCATTGCAGGATTCTGAGCAGTGGTGCCCGGTGTCCGGTGAAGAAGTGCCAGTAATCGCAGCAACGCAGCTTAATTCCATCGCTGGTTTTGGCACTTTAGTCCTGGTGGACTTAAGCCCTAACCGGCAAGTCGAATCAATCCAGACCGCGACGGAGCCAGTGATGGCAATGATCCAAAATGCTGCTCAGAGTCAGGAAATCGTCCGCCAACCAGCAGCCAAAATTGCCGAAATTGATGAATGGCAACAATCAACTCAACTTCAGCAGCAAGCATTGGATCAGCGAGTCTTAGAGCTTGATGCTTGCCAACAGGAGCTGGATCAGCGAGAGATTCAGGCAACCACCGCTGAAGTCTATTCACCAGCAGAGTCAGTTGGCACTCCCCCAGGACAACTGCAACAGGAGCAGAAGCAGACTGAACACTTCGATCAGTGTTTAGGCAACCGCGATCGCCTTGCCCAGCTTCAGCAATCTTTGCAACAGGCCCTGGCTGCTTTGAAGCACCAACAGGTGGAAGTAGAGCGAAATTGGCCGCCAGCGCAACAGCAGGATATGGCCCAACAGCAAGCAGTAGAGCAAGCCCAGCAACTGACCAGTGGCTGGCAGGCGTGGCACCAAACCCAGTACGCCCTAGAACAGGATCGAGCCGAATTAAAGCTGCAAGCATCCACCCTGAGTTTGGGCATCGAACAAGCAGAGTTTTTGCGACGGCAAATTCAAGCCCAGGCAAACCTGTACGAACAGATTTCTCTTTTAGCAGAGGCTTCAGGCGATGACCGGGTTGACTCTAATTCTGATCAGATTGCGATCGCTCAAATGCCGGATCAGACCCTAAGCGCAAGAATAGCCCAGCTTCAGCAAGATCTTGAACAAATGTCTGGTTTTGTCAAGGATCAAGAAGCAGAACTGGCAATGGTGGAACAAACGATTCAGACCCTAGCGGCACAGCCTCAGTTAAACTCTTCAGCCCTGGAAGAGCTGGCGTTTGAGCGCCAACGGTATCAACTGCTCAATGAAACCCTAGGCGGACAGCGTCGGAGCCTGCGGGAGCGGGCAGCAACCCTTCGACACCATCAAGCGATGCTGCAACTGCGCCAAGGAGGATCAAACCCGCTGCTTGATCTATTGCAGCACCTGGCAACCCAGCAACAGCAACAGATTTTAGCCAGACAAACCATCATCAACAAAATCGACCAAACCCGAACTGAAATTGAGCATCGGCAAGCCATGCTTGAACAACGAGAGCAAGATCAAGCAGCCAAAAGAGCCCAGCTAGATCAACGAGAGCAAAATTTTGATCGTCAAAGGTCTGAAGGGACAATCCTTTCGGGGCAAGTCAATACCCGCCAGGAACTGCAACCCCTTAAAACTGGTTTGAATGAATTGCATCAGTGCTTGAGCGCGATCGCCGCTCAAACCAATCAGATTCAGCAAGCCCTGGCGGTTCTGGAGCCTAGGCCCGATCCGGTTGAGCATCCATCAGAGCCAAGTTTCTAAGCGCTTGACCAGGGTTAGGGTCAACAAGACCATCAACGCCCCAATCAGTCCTAACTGCCACAATCCACAGCCAGCGGCAATTCCTAGGGCGGCGGCAACCCAAGTCGAAGCCGCCGTTGTCAGCCCGTGAACGGAGACCCGGCCATTCTCTTGGGCATCTCGGAGGATCACCCCCGCCCCGATAAAGCCAATCCCGGCCGCAACCCCTTGAATCACACGGCTGAGGGGATCTAGATCACCCTGGACGCTCCCCAGTTGAATCGGCACCAAAACAAAAAAAGCTGCCCCAAGACTTACCAGCATGTGAGTTCTTAAACCCGCTGGCTTATCATTTGCCTCTCGCTCTAGGCCAACCAAAGCCCCGATGAACAGCGCAAATCCAAGTCTGAGCAGCAATCCTAGCCAGTCAGGGGCAAGCAAATTAATTCCGCTCAATGTTGATCCAATAAAAAGTCAATCCAGCGATTATTTAGTCTAGCCTTCCAGGGGTTTTAGCGGGACTATTGCTGAGTTAGGTGGCTACAAGCGGTGATTACTACCAGTAAAGAGCTTACAGCAGCTATGCTATGAGGCAGTACATTTGCACTGATAGTCTCAATTGAGTCTGTTGCCGTCCTTGCATGATTCCCCAGCAGCTTACGCTTAGAAACTTTCTTAGCTATCGCCAGGCAACGCTAGATTTTCGGGGTCTACAAATTGCCTGCATTTGTGGTCCCAATGGGGCTGGCAAATCCTCTCTCCTCGAAGCGATCGCCTGGGCAATTTGGGGTCAAAGCCGGGCTGCCACAGAGGACGATTTAATTCATCTGGGGGAAACAGAAGCTCAGATTGACTTTATCTTTGTCAGTCATGAACGCTGCTATCGGATTATTCGCACCCATCCCCGAGGACAGGCAAGTTCTCTAGAATTTCAGGTGGCAACCAACTCCGACTCATTGCCGCCCAGATTTCGCAGTCTCACTGAGCGCAAACTGCGAGCCACCCAGCAGGCAATCCTCACTCACCTAAAGCTAGACTACGACACCTTTGTTAACTCTGCTTATCTGCGCCAGGGCCGAGCGGATGAGTTTATGCTCAAGCGACCGGGCGATCGCAAGCAACTGCTGGCAGAGTTATTGAAACTAGACCAGTACGATCATCTAGCCGAGCGAGCAAAAGATCTTTCCCGTCAGTTTAAAGCCCAAGTTGACCTGCTAGAAAAAAGTCTCACGGCAATTCAAACCCACCTCCAGCAGGCAGAAACGATTGCCAGTGAGCAAGCGGCGCTAGAAAGCACCATTGCCCAGCTCCAAACTCAACAGCAGACTGAAACTCAAAAATATCAAAAGCTGCAATTGGTTCAAACCCAGCGGCAAGCTTGGCAAGAAAAGCTCAGTTGGGTGCAGCCGCAGCAGCGTAACTTGACCCAAGACCGACAGCAACTCCAGGCCCAATTTCAAGCCAATCGCCAGCAGCAGCAGGAACTCGCAGCCCTTCTAGGGCAAGCAGACCAGATTGTTGCTGGGCACACTGCCTTTAAGGATCTGCAAATTAAAGAAGACCAACAAAATCAAAAATTTCAAGCCTACCAGGCAGCCCAAGAGTGCCAACAGCAGCTACAACAGCAGCAAGCTCAACAATGCCAGCAGATTCAGGGTCAACTCCAGCAGCAAGCTGCCCAGCGAGAAGCCCTGCTGCAACAACAGCAGGAAATGACCCAGCTTCTAAGTCGGGCCCCTGAGGTTGAGACAGCCCTAGGGAAACTCCAGCAAGCTCGCGCCAGCCTCAATCATCTTGACCAGCTTCAAACCCAGGTCTTTCCCCTACTGCAGCGCCAACAACAACTTCAGTCGCAACTTGATCACCAAACCTCCCGCTTGAGCGCCCACCTGGAAGAACTGCAGAGCACCGCCGTTCAGATGCAAACCCAGCAGGAGCGCCAACCGCAAATTCAACAAGCTGTTGTCCAGGTGACCGAGCAGATTGGCTATCTAGAAAAACGACGGATTTATCAACAACACGTCCAGGAAAAAGGACTAGAGCGCCGTAGTTTTATGGAGCGACTGCAAGCCCATCAGCGAGACTACGAGACCCAGTTGGCCCAACTAGAGCAAAAATTTGAACTTCTGAAGCATCCGGATGCTGCCTGCCCGTTGTGCGATCGCCCCCTAGATGAGTTGCACTGGACCCTGGTACGGCAAAAGCACGAGGAGCAAAGACAGGAAATCTTAAACCAAATTTGGGTGGTGCGAGAGCAGCTAGCAGTCTCTGAGCGCGAAATCCAGGTACTGCGGCAGGAATATCGCTGCCTGGATCAGGAACTCTCCCAGTTCACAACCATTTTAGAGCGGCGGGGGCAGCTGCAGGAACAACTGCATACCACAGACACCCTCAGCCAAACCTTAAGCAAAACCCAGGCTGAAGTAACCCGGATCGAGCAATCGCTCCAGAGTAAAGATTACGCGGCTGAACTCCAAGCAGAGCTGGATCAGCTTCACCAGGCCCTGGCCCAACTTAACTACGATGAAAAAAATCACCCCATCGCTAGGGGACAGGTGGAGCGATGGCGGTGGGCTGAGATTAAACAAGCCGAGATTAAGCAAGCCCAGCGGCAGCAGCAGCAGATTAGGGCCCGGCTGCCCCAGCTAGACGCTAAGATTGCCGACCTAAAGCAGCAGTTAGATCATCTGCAGGGAATCGGTCAGTTTCAAACCCAGCCTTCCCAGGTACAGCTACAGCTCAACCAGGTGCGCCAAACTTTGGCAGAACTGAACTATGACCGGGCAGCCCATGATTCTTTGCGGACGAAGTTGCGCCAAGCCCAGGTCTGGCAGTTGCGCCATCAGGAACTGCAACGGGCGCAGCAGGTATTTCCCCAAGTGCAGCAACGGGGGCAGGAGTTGGCCCAGATTCTTCAGGAGCGATCGCAGGATCTAGAGGCGACCACGGCTCAAATCCACTCCTTGCAGCAGCAGTTGAGCACCACTCCCGATCAGCATCCGCAAATTCAACAGCTTGAGCAGCAAATCCGGCAGCACCGCCAACAATTAGATCACCATCTAGGGCAGCTTGGTCGCCTGCAGCAAAAACATCATTATTTAGAAACCCTAAAAGCTCAGCACCAAGAGCAGCAACTGCAACTGCAAACCGCTCGCCAGCAAAATCGGGTTTATCAGGAACTAGCCTTAGCCTTTGGCAAGAATGGCTTGCAAGCGTTGATGATTGAGAATGTCTTGCCCCAACTGGAACAGGAAACCAATCAGATTCTGGGGCGATTGAGTGCCAATCAACTGCATGTCCAGTTTGTCACCCAACGGGCCGGGCGCAGTAGTAAAACTAAACTCATTGATACTCTGGATATCTTGATTGCCGATGCCCGTGGCACCCGTGCCTACGAAACCTACTCTGGGGGAGAAGCCTTTCGGGTTAACTTTGCGATTCGCCTGGCCTTAGCGCGACTGTTGGCCCAGCGCTCCGGCAGTGATTTACAAATGCTGATTATTGATGAAGGGTTTGGCACCCAGGATGTCCAGGGGTGTGAGCGACTGATTGCCGCCATTAATGCGATCGCCCCTGACTTTGCCTGCATTCTCACCGTCACTCACATGCCCTCTCTCAAAGAAGCGTTTCAAACGCGCATTGAGGTGACTAAAACCAATTATGGCTCGCAAATCAGCTTGTCAGTTTGAAGGACTATCAGCTAGGAGCAGCAATGGGGCTGAAATTTTTTCTCTGCTACGCTATCTAAGGGGGGCGCAACGGTAGAACAATGAATTCTTGCCCTATTGGTTTAGGGGTTAGGGTTTGTGTTGGAAAGGGTTCGTGTTGGAATTGGGCTATTCATTTAGACACTGAATATTGCCACCCATCCGCCGCAGTCTGAATTAAAGGGCTGCAAATCGTTTTACCCTGAAAATAAAGCCTTCAAAATCAACATTTATGGAACCTGAAACATCAGTCACAAGTGCCTGGGGGAAAGTTCAGGCGATGGTAGATGGGTTTGTTGCCCTACTCCCTAACCTGGGTTTTGCGGTGATTGTCTTTGCCTTGTTTTTCTTTTTTGCCAGAGCCGTCAA
>JBGTDP010000200.1:0-7046 GCA_041748255.1 Thermosynechococcaceae cyanobacterium
ATTAGTGAACATCGGGCGCTACCGTCAGCCTACGAGTCTGCCCTGACAGCACTGCCAAGCTTTGAATTTGCTCAAGTTCGGGAGCTTCCAGCTTGGGGAGATATTTTTTCTGAGTTTTGTTTGTTCATTCGTCCCGACAATCCTGAGGAGGAAGCGCAATTTCTCTCTAGAGCAGAGGCGATGTTGAGAATTCATTGTCAACAGGCAACTTCAATGCAGCCCCTGGGAGCAGAGGCTCAAGCCCAAATTCTGGCCGGGCAGCGCTACTACTGCACCAAGCAGCAGCAAAATGATAAGACGCGTCGGGTGCTAGAAAAAGCCTTTGGCCCTGAGTGGGCAGAGCGCTACATGAATACCGTTCTATTTGATTTACCCCCCTCAGGGTCAGACTGAACCAGTTTGAATTTAGGTGTGTTTCAAACAAAGACTCTTTTTGATCATTTTGTTCAGTAAATACTAAACATTTAGAATGTGCTAGCTTAAATATGAACTGACTGTAAAGTGCTGCTAAAAGTGTGGGTAACGAGCAACCATTTGAAAAAAGACGCTTTGTTGAAGAAGTCGGGCTGCTATTCGAATTGCTGGGAACCCCGCGAATGGCTGGTCGGATCTTTGGCTGGTTGCTAATTTCAGATCCACCGCACCAGTCCACGGGGGAACTTGCTGAGGTGCTACAAGCAAGTAAGGGTTCGATTAGTACCATGACCCGACTGTTAATCCAGGTGGGTCTAATCGAGCGAATTAGTTTGCCAGCTAAGCGCCGGGATTATTTTCAAATCAAGCCCAATGCCTGGTCTGAGTTGACAAAGCAACGGTCAGTACAAATCAAAGCCTTTCGAGAGTTAGCAGAATCTGGTTTAACCCTCCTAGAGACAGAGAAACCGCAACTGCGCAAACGACTAGAGGAAATGCGTGACATTCATGCTTTTTTTGAGCGGGAGCTACCAGCCTTGAACCAGCGTTGGGAGTCGGAAAGAGGACAATAAAAAAATCGCTTCGTTAAGATATATGTACCAACCAAAGGAGCTCCTACTTCCAAGCAAGATCCCTCAATCCCACTGAAATTAGTTCCCCAGTCGTTACGAAACCCTTGATGCAAACCTGGGTGATCCCTAACTTCCACACCTATTGCCTTTGACTAAGCCTGTGTGACTATGCAGCTCCCCTTAATTGGTAAGTTTAAAAGACCAGCCCCCTGGATGCTAGGGGCTGCAGCAGCAGGTATTCTAGCGATTTCCGGCGGCACTTATTTTGCGATCGCCCGCTTGAATCCTAGAACAGATATATCCGAATTAACGGTTCCCGTTCAGGCCCAAGACCTGACAGTGCGGATCACGGCTAGCGGTGCAGTGCAGCCAGTGCAGAGTGTCAATCTCAGCCCCATGACTGCCGGGCGCGTTAAGCAGCTTTACGTTGATCAGGGGGACTCGGTCCAGCAGGGGCAGATTATTGCCCGCATGGATGATGCGGATGTTCAGGCCCAACTAGTCCAAGCCCGCGCCAATCTGGCTCAAGCCCAAGCAAAGCTTGCTGAAGTTCGGGCCGGGAGCCGCCCAGAAGAAATTGCCCAGGCCCGATCGCGACTTGCCCAAGCCGAAGCCCAACTTGCCCAGGTTCGGGCTGGGAGCCGCCCAGAAGAAATTGCCCAGGCTAGAGCCCAGGTTGAGGCGGCCCAGGCCAAGGTAGATCTGACTCGCAAACGCGTCAGTCGCTATCGCTATTTGGCTCAACAGGGGGCAGAAACCCGCGATCGCCTAGACGAAGCTGTTACTGACGATCGCAGTGCCCAAGCCAACTTAAAAGAGGCCCGGCAGGAACTTCAGCAAGTCCAAAACGGCAGCCGTCCAGAGGAAATTGCTCAATCCAGGGCCGAGGTCGCCGCCGCCGAAGGACAGCTCCAAGGGGTTCAGGTCCAGCAGGCAAATACGCTGATCCGATCTCCCTTTGCCGGCGTTGTCACCCAGAAATACGCTACAGAAGGGGCCTTTGTTACCCCTACCACCTCAGCCTCTAGCACCTCTTCGGCTACCTCCACCTCAGTGGTGGCCGTGGCCAAAGGTCTGGAAGTTTTGGCAAAGGTTCCGGAGGTCGATATTGGCCGGATTAAGCAGGACCAATCCGTTGAGATTATTGCTGATGCCTATCCTGATCAGGTTTTTAAAGGGCGAGTCAAACTGGTTTCCCCAGAAGCGGTGGTTGAGCAAAATGTCACCTCCTTCCAGGTCCGAGTTGCGATTGAAACCGGGTTAAATAAACTTCGCTCCGGGATGAATGCGGATTTGACTTTTTTGGGCTCGGCCCTAAAGAATACCCTGGTTGTTCCCACCGTGGCGATCGCTACCCAAGACGGCCAGACTGGGGTTTATTTGCCGGGACCCGACCAAAAACCTCAATTTCACCCAATCACAATTGGCACCTCAATTCAGGATCAAACCCAAGTCCTAGAAGGTCTTAAATCCGGTCAACGAGTCTTTATTGAGTTCCCAGAAAATCAAAAACCCCCTGACTCGGAGCAATAATGGATACCCTGGAAAGCGTCAAAATGGCAGTGGCCACCCTGAGTGCTAATCGGCTCCGGAGTGCCTTGACCATGCTGGGAATGATCATTGGCAACGCTTCGGTGATCGCCATGATTGGGATTGGACAGGGGGCTCAAAGACTCGCTTCAGAGCAGTTTGAGTCCTTGGGGCCTAACTTGTTGTTTATCACCCCCGGCACCCGTGATGCTCAGAGAACCACCTTTGACCTCCCCAAAACCCTGGTTTTAGAAGATGCCAGAGCGATCTCTGAGCAGGTGCCTTCCATCAGTCAAGTTGCCCCCCAGGTTCAGTCTCAGCAACTGATCACCTACCGAGGCAAAAACTCTAACTCCCTGGTGATTGGGACCAATCCCGATTTTCTCATCGTCCGTAGCTTTGACGTTGCCCAAGGCCGGTTTATCACTGAGCTGGACCTAAAGCGCAATGCTCAAGTTGTCAGCCTGGGGTCTCAACTGGCAACCAAGTTATTTGGCCCCCAAAACCCTGTCGGTCAGCAAGTGCGGATTAAAAATATTAGCTTTTTGGTGATTGGGGTGATGCAGCCTAAAGGGGCTTTTTTAGGCACAAATTTGGATGATACGGCTTTTGTCCCGGTAACCACAATGGCAAACCGGGTCGCCGGTCGCACCTCTCCCTTCGGGACGGAGGTCACCTTTATTTCGGTGTCGGCCAAGAATGAAGCCAGCGTTGATGCGGCTCAGTTCCAAATTACCAATCTGCTGCGCCTGCGCCATCAAATCACCGGAGAGGATGATTTTGATGTTCAAAGTCAAAAGGATATCTTAGAGGTGGTGGGCACAGTCACCAGCGCCCTAACCGTGATGCTAGCCGCGATCGCGGGGATTTCCCTCTTAGTCGGCGGGATTGGGATTATGAATATCATGCTGGTGTCAGTGACTGAGCGCACCCAAGAAATTGGCCTTCGCAAAGCGATCGGCGCTTCCCAGCAGGATATTTTGGTTCAGTTCATGATTGAAGCGATTATTCTCTCAGCAGCAGGCGGTCTAATTGGCACCTTAGTGGGGGTAGGTGGAACTCTGCTGGTGGGCTTGGTTACTCCTTTGCAAACTGGAGTTTCTCCCATTTCTATTATTCTGGCTGTCAGTGTTTCTGGCGGCATCGGTCTATTTTTCGGGGTGGTTCCGGCCCGTCGCGCTGCCAAACTTGATCCGATTGTTGCCTTAAGAAGTGCTTAGGAAATAGCCATGCAAGATGCCCAGACCATAAATCCGCAAGCGGTTCTAGAACAAGGCCAATCTAGACCAACAATTATCCAGCTAGAAAAGATCTCTAAGATCTATGGCGCTGGCAATACAGAAGTTCGGGCGCTTTTCGAAGTGGATTTAACTGTAGAACAGGGGGAATACTGCGCAATTATGGGAGCTTCTGGTTCTGGTAAGTCAACGATGATGAACATCATTGGTTGCCTAGATCGCCCCACCTCAGGCCGCTATCTTCTGGATCGAGAAGATGTGGCCCAGCTAGAAGAACAGGAACTTGCTAAAATTCGCAACCTCAAAATTGGTTTTGTTTTTCAGCAGTTCCATCTCCTACCCCAAATTAGTGCGCTAGAAAACGTGATGCTGCCAATGGTCTACGCCAATGTGGACTCCCAGGAACGGCGGCAGCGGGCAACTGCTGCCCTGGAGCGGGTGGGGCTAGCCAATCGCATCAACAATAAACCAACCCAACTCTCGGGAGGGCAACAACAGCGTGTAGCGATCGCTCGGGCGATCGTCAATCAACCGGTTTTGCTCCTGGCAGACGAACCCACCGGAGCCTTAGACTCCCAAACCACCCAAGAAATTCTCAATATTTTTACCGAACTTAATCGTTCGGGTATGACTGTGGTGATGGTTACCCATGAGTCAGAGGTTGCCCGCTGCACCCATCGGGTTATCTGGTTCCGGGATGGTCAGGTAATACATTCTCACTTAGCACCAGAGGATCTCAGTCAAGTGAGCTTCAGCCATTAAGCTCGACTAACGACAGCTAGGTTCGTTGGCAGACGCTGAACCCAACCAAGGGTCATAACAGGCAACGTACTGAGGGTTAATTTCCTTTAACTGCTCAGTGGCTAGATCAGCTTCCCAAGCTTGAACTGCTTGGTAGGGTTGACCCTTAAAATCTTTAACTAAGGCAAAAATAGCCCTAGCGTTTTTGTTGCTTGAGCATCCGGCACTCATGACTAAGTCGCTAGGAGTTGGTCTTGGAACTTCCTTAACGGTAATCACCTGCCAAATTGCTTTGCCGGTAGCAGTATAGCCAGATAGTCGCTGTAACAAAATAAAGGAGGCCCTTTCTTGCTCACAGATTAGGCCCCCATATTCATTTGAGTTCACTTTGCCCAAAATTCGCTCAGAGTAACCAGTGCATAGCCCTTCCGGAAGCAGTGTATATTGCTTGCCCTGAAGCAGCTCTGGCGACTGCAACCAACTAGCTTGACTGGGTAGAGTCACAGCTAACCCTAAGCAGACCAGGATAGCTGAGAGTAACTTCATGACCGACTACCAGAGCGCTCGAACAGGTTCGGTCGGGGTCACCGGGACAGCTGCTGGAGGTGGGGGTGGTGCAACCACAGGGGGTTGACTCCGAGGCCGTTCTCCTAAACAAACCTTTGTGGTTGGGATGCCGGCATAGGTTGTCACATTTATGGGCACCCCCGGAGCCAGCCCTAAGCGCTTGGCTGTTTCCGGGGCAATGGTTGTGCCTTCAGTTTCACCGTTTGGCAGCTTTACCGTCACCTGATCATCAACAATGTTGGTGACTACACCACTCATTGTTTGCTCTACTTTCGGTTGTTGAAGCTTCGTTACTAGGGCGTCTTTTCTTTCCACGACCACTAGGGAACCCTTTGTGAGGTTAAGATCGCCCAGCACCTCCGGTGCTACGGTGAGAGTCTCACAACTCCCATCATCTAGGCGGACAACTAAGGTTTCGCCATTAAACGACTTAACAACGCCAGCAAATCTGCGATCGCCTTTAAGCAACTTTTCAGTTGCTGGCGTTTGCTCAACTTCAACCTCTTGGTCCTGAACGACCCCAATCTCAGTTTCTGCGTCTGTTTCCACAGCTTGGGCAGTCGTCGAGGTTTTGCCTAAGCTTTCGGTTTGAGACGGACTCGCTGCGATCGCTGAGCCAAGGGGCAAACTGGCAAACAATAAAGTTAAAAGAGTATTTCTTAGGATCTTTTTTTTACTTCTATACATCAAAATGTCACTCCAATTAAGTTAGTCAACATCCCCCGAGATACGTAATTGACGTATTTGAATCATGTCCCTAGAGGCTAATAGCTCTGTGAGAATTAGCCTCATCAAGGGTCTTCTACTTTCCTTTGGCGCGGCGCTTCTTCAGCCAGACACCGAATGCTCCTGCCAGACCTAAACCCAGTGTGCTTGAAGGCTCTGGAACAGGCTCACTGTCTGGAGGAGTTTCGCCACCCGGAGGGGTGACAACAGGTGGAGGTTCGCCACCCGGGGGGGTGACAACAGGCGGAGTTTCGCCCGGAGGGGTGATAACAGGTGGAATTTCGCCCGGAGGGGTGACAACAGGTGGAGTTTCGCCCGGAGGGGTGACAGGTGGAGTTTCGCCACCCGGAGGGGTGACAGGTGGAGTTTCGCCCGGAGGGGTGACAGGTGGGGTTCCGTCACCCGGAGGGGTGACAGGTGGGGTTCCGTCACCCGGAGGGGTGACAGGTGGGGTTACTTCTTCAACTGGAGCCGGTGGAGGACCTGAGTCATCACCGCCACCGCCAAGAAATGCCAGCGGTATTAGTCCGGCAAGGGCTCCTAAAGGAGCTAGATTAAATCCACCGCCGCCACCAGCAGCAGGAACTCCTCCAATTGCTCCGGGAAGACCGCCTCCACCGATCGCACAGGATTCCTGGGCAACTCCGAGGATAAAGTCATCGAAGTCACGATCTTGGCGGGACTTGTCAACTAAAGAAGCGCCAGTATCGTCCCAGCGGATCAGGGCACCTTCTTCAGCACAAGCATCGGCCAAGTCACCCTCAAGTACAACTCGGCGACCAAGTTCTTCTCCACCAGGGTTTAAAGTATCTGTGGAGTAAATGGTCCCGGCAGGACGACTCTCATAGAGAGAGTCTAGATACAGACTATAGGGAGTATTCGCCTTGAATAGAAAGTTAGCTCGTGGCTCTGGTACAGCGTTACCTGGGGTGCCTAAAAAGTCTTGATCGCCTCCAGTATTATCCGTATAACTAGAGGGGTCAGTAACACTTTGCGGCTGATCAGAAGGCTTAGTTTCAAAAATCAGCGGCGTTTTCTCCTGAGTCTCTAAGTTGAGAACGCCAAAGGTTGATTGGTAGACGCCATGGGATTCTCTGAAATCAAAATCAAGGGATGTATCTTCAGGAAATTGAATATCACTGCCAAGGGTTAACTCTGCTGCTTGAGCAGGAATCAGGCAACTACTAGTGACTCCGCCAAACACAATCCCAATTAGAACGGGTAATCTTGAGCGACCAAACTTAAATTTTAGTTTTAT
>JBGTDP010000201.1:0-3229 GCA_041748255.1 Thermosynechococcaceae cyanobacterium
ACTTGCTGGGAGGCAATCCGATGCAGGGGCAAGCAGACAATGCTGGCAAAAGTTAAAAAATAGGCGATCAGGGCTGTGAACTTCAGCGTCAAGACTAAAATCTCCCAATCCGGGAGGGGGATTTTTTGAAGTCCCTGGGCCAGACAGTAAACCATCCAGTAAGTAAAGCTCATCATCATCAGCACCCGCTCAGTGGCTTCGAGGGGCTCTGTTGATTTTTTGGCTGTAAACGCTAGGAGAAAACCAGCGATCGCCGCCCCAAAAGAAATCAAAACCAGATAATCATGCCAACCTAATTGCATTTGCTTGACCCGCGTTACAAGGAACTTTTGCAAAAGCCGCATCGGGGTTTGGAATCTGAATCCGCAGCCTTTGCAATAGAATTGGTTGAAAAATTAGTATAAAAGGTCACAGTTGCCAGACGAAAGCAATGCTTACAAAATGCAACCTTATGGGGATGCAAACGTGATTTAGAAGGAATTCAGTCCAGAAATTCTTCCGTGAACTCTCGAGTGCTGACCCGCTGGAGCAACGCCTGCATCAAAATGGGGTTTTATACTGAGTGGATAACTTGGTCTCAACTGCAGTGCCTGCGATCCCCCGTGCCAAAACCAACATCTAAATCAGCGGCCCATCCCCTCCAACGGCTGATCGATTACGGGCGTGGATACCGCCGCCAGATTTGGCAAGCGGTTGCCTGTTCAATTTTGAACAAGATCTTTGATCTGGCCCCCCCAGTCCTGATTGGGGCGGCGGTCGATGTGGTTGTGCAAAAACAAGATTCCCTGATTGCCCGGCTGGGAATTACCAAGATTTTGGATCAATTTCTGCTGCTATCGTTTTTAACCCTGATTATCTGGAGCCTGGAATCCATTTTTCAGTATGCCTACGCCCGGCTGTGGCGAAATCTAGCCCAGACCATTCAGCACGATCTGCGCTTAGATGCCTATAGCCACCTTCAAGACCTGGAGGTGGCCTACTTTGAGGAGCGCAGCACCGGCGGGTTGTTGGCAATTCTCAATGATGACATCAATCAACTAGAGCGATTTTTAGACATCGGGGCCAATGAGTTGCTGCAAGTTGTCACCACTGTGATTGTGATTGGCAGCGCCTTTTTTGTGCTTGCCCCCGGTGTGGCCTGGATGGCAATGCTGCCGATGCCGTTTATTCTTTGGGGATCAATTATCTTTCAGCGCCGACTGGCCCCACGCTATGCCGCTGTGCGGGAAAAAGTTGGTTTATTGAATGGACGGCTGGCCAATAATTTAAGTGGAATCACAACGATTAAAAGCTTCACCACCGAGGACTACGAAATCCGTCAGGTTGAAGCTGAAAGTGAAGCCTACCGACAAAGCAATCGCCGGGCGATCGCCCTGAGTGCTGCCTTTATCCCCTTGATCCGGATTGTGATTTTACTGGGGTTTACGGCCACGCTGCTCTATGGCGGCTTAGCGGCTGTGGCCGGGAGATTGTCCGTGGGCACCTACAGTGTTTTGGTCTTTTTGACCCAACGCCTGCTGTGGCCCCTGACTCGCCTGGGAGAAACCTTAGATCAGTACCAGCGAGCCATGGCTTCGACTACGCGGGTGATGAATTTGCTTGATACCCCAATCACCATGCATCCAGGTCATATCTCGCTGCCAGTGAGAGAAATTCAAGGAGCCGTGAGTTTGGAGCAGGTCAGCTTTGCCTATCGTGACGGGTTTCCGGTGGTTGAGAACCTGTCTCTAGAGATCCCGGCGGGTAAAACAATTGCCATAGTCGGGTCTACTGGCTCTGGGAAAAGCACCTTGGTGAAATTATTGCTGCGGCTCTATGAAGTTCAAGCTGGCAGGATCACCCTGGATGGAATTGAGCTGCGAGATATCAACCTGCGGGATTTGCGCCGGGCCATTGGTCTGGTTAGCCAGGACGTGTTTTTATTCCACGGAACTGTGGGGGAGAACATCGCCTACGGCAGTTTTGAGGCCAGTGAAGCCGAGGTAATCACCGCAGCTAAGACCGCTGAGGCCCATGAGTTTATCCTGCGGTTGCCCCAAGCCTACGACACGGTTGTGGGGGAGCGAGGCCAAAAGCTCTCTGGAGGGCAGCGGCAACGCCTGGCGATCGCCCGCGCGATCCTTAAAAATCCCCCGATTTTGATTTTAGATGAGGCCACCTCAGCGGTAGATAACGAGACAGAAGCGGCAATTCAGCGATCCCTAGAGCAAATTACCCGCGACCGAACCACGATTGCGATCGCCCACCGACTTTCTACGATTCGCAACGCTGACCAGATTTATGTCATGGAGCAGGGACAGCTCGTTGAAACCGGCCACCACGAAGAACTCTTAGCCCGTCAGGGAATTTATGCTAATCTCTGGCGGGTTCAGACAGGATTATAAGTCCCAAATCAGTGCGGAGGAGCTAAAATTCCTGCTTGCTTAGCAGGCTACGGGGAATATGCCCCAAAGAGATTACCTGCTTCAAGCTCATTTAGCTCAAGGATCTTGCAGCATGTAAATCCATCAAAACCTTCTGAGTGCCCCGGTCTGGCTGATCGGGTTTAGGCTGACGCTGTTCATAGTGACCGTCAGGCTGAAGCTCCCAGGCCTGGCGATTATCTGCTAGCATCACCTCTAAAACTTCTTTGAGATAGGCAACATTGTCTGGGTCTGTGACCGGCACCACCGCCTCCACCCGGCGGTCCAGATTTCGCGTGCGCCAATCGGCACTGCCAAAGAAAACTTCCTCCTGCCCCTGGTTCTGAAAATAAAAAATTCGCGAGTGCTCCAGGTAGCGACCAATCACACTGATCACGCGGATATTTTCACTGATTTCTAAGCCCGGTTTTAAGCAGCAGATTCCTCGGATAATCAAGTCAATTTGCACCCCGGCCAGAGAGGCTTCGTAAAGCGCAGCAATGATCTCTGGATCAATCAAGGAGTTCATTTTGGCAATAATTCGCCCTTGACCGCCCTGGCGCTGATGTTCAATTTCTCGGTGGATTAGGGTCATTAGCCGCTCTCGAAGATTAATCGGCGCCACCAGGAGCTGATGATAATTGTCATACCGGGAGTAGCCAGTCAAATAGTTAAACAGGTCTGATAGGTCAGCCCCCAGGGACTCTTGGCAGCTCAACAAACCCAAGTCTGTATAGAGACGAGCGGTTTTAGGATTGTAATTACCCGTGCCGATATGAACGTAGCGGCGGATACGATTGTCTTCCCGACGAACGACCAGGGCCGTT
>JBGTDP010000202.1:0-8504 GCA_041748255.1 Thermosynechococcaceae cyanobacterium
CATGGCAATACAAGGTTTTATGACGTTATGCAGCCAACTGACCCCAGCAAGTTTACCGATAAGCTTTGGGAAGCGATTGTGCAGTCTCAGGATGTGGCTCGGCGCTATAAAAACCAACAACTTGAAGTAGAACATCTGCTAATTTCTCTGCTCGAAGAAGAGGGACTGGCTAAAGCAATCATCAGTCGAGGCGGTGCAGATCCAGCCTTAGCTTTTAAGAAGCTAGAAGAGTTTATTAAACGCCAGGCAAAGGTCTCTGAGGCAACGCAGCTTTATCTGGGGCGGTATCTAGATGCTTTGTTGGACCGGGCTGAGGCAGCACGGGAAAGTCGAGGGGATGAATTTATCTCCATCGAACACATCTTTTTGGGTTTGGCAGAGGACGATCGCGTGGGGCGATCCTGGTTCAAATCCTTGGGCTTAGACAGGGCGAAAATAGAGACTGCAATTCAGTCAATTCGCGGCAAGCAGAAGGTCACCGATCAAAATCCCGAAGGCCGCTACGATGCCTTGACGAAGTACGGACGCGATCTAACAGAACAGGCAAAAATCGGCAAGCTTGATCCGGTGATTGGCCGGGATGAAGAAATCCGCCGGGTGATTCAGGTGCTCTCGCGGCGTACCAAGAACAACCCAGTTTTAATCGGAGAGCCGGGGGTGGGCAAAACAGCGATCGCTGAAGCCTTGGCCCAGCGAATTATCAACGGTGAAGTTCCAGAATCTCTCAAGAATCGGAAGCTAATCTCCCTCGATTTGGGCAGTTTGATTGCCGGAGCTAAGTATCGAGGAGAGTTTGAAGATCGCCTCAAAGCGGTGCTGCGGGAAGTCACCCACTCTGATGGTCAGATTGTTTTATTTATTGATGAGCTGCACACGGTGGTTGGAGCCGGGGCGACTCAAGGCTCAATGGATGCCGGGAATCTCTTAAAGCCGATGCTCGCCCGAGGGGAGTTGCGCTGTATCGGGGCCAGCACCCTGGATGAATATCGTAAGCACATCGAGAAAGATGCTGCCCTAGAGCGACGGTTTCAGCAAGTTTATGTCGATCAGCCTACAGTTGACAACACGGTATCAATTTTGCGGGGGCTCAAAGACCGCTACGAAATTCACCACAATGTTAAGATTGCTGACTCCGCCCTGGTGGCCGCGGCGGTCCTCTCCAGTCGCTATATCTGCGATCGCTTTTTGCCAGATAAAGCAATTGATCTGGTGGATGAGGCAGCGGCCAAGCTGAAGATGGAGATCACCTCAAAACCAGCTGAGCTAGAAGTTGCAGAACGACGGTTGATGCAGCTAGAGATGGAGAAACTCTCCCTGGAGCAGGAAGAAATTGACAGTCGCGCCAGCAAGCTTTATAAAACCTCTCGGGATCGCTTAACCCGGATTGAGCAGGAAATCAGTGAACTTAATCCTAAAAAGCAGCAGCTAGAGAGCCAGTGGCAAACCGAGAAGGAAATCCTTGCCGCCATTAATGCCTTAAAAGAAGAAGAAGATCAAATCCGGGTGCAAATTGAGCAGGCCGAGCGGGCCTACGACCTCAACAAAGCCGCGCAACTGAAGTACGGTCGCCTGGAATCTTTGCAGCGAGACCTCGAAGCCAAAGAATCCACTTTACTTGAGATTCAAGCCCAAGGCTCTACCCTGCTCCGGGAACAAGTTACCGAGGCAGATATTGCCGAGATTGTTGCCCGCTGGACTGGCATCCCAGTTAATCGGCTACTAGAGTCAGAGCGCCAGAAACTGCTGCAGCTCGAATCTCATCTGCATCAACGGGTGATTGGTCAGCAGGAAGCAGTGGCCGCAGTATCAGCAGCGATTCGCCGCGCCCGCGCGGGGATGAAAGACCCCGGTCGCCCGATTGGTTCATTCTTATTTATGGGACCGACGGGTGTGGGCAAAACTGAGCTGGCCCGAGCTTTGGCGCAATTTTTATTTGACTCAGAGGAAGCTTTAATTCGGATTGATATGTCCGAATATATGGAAAAGCACGCCGTCTCTAGACTCGTGGGGGCTCCCCCCGGCTATGTTGGATACGACGAGGGGGGGCAGCTTTCTGAGACCGTGCGGCGGCGACCTTATTCCGTGGTCCTGCTCGACGAAGTTGAAAAAGCCCACCCAGATATCTTTAATATCTTGCTGCAGGTCCTAGACGATGGCCGGATTACAGACTCCCAGGGGAGAACAATTGACTTTCGCAACACTGTGATTGTGATGACTAGCAACATTGGCAGTGAGTACATCCTGGATGTAGCTGGAGATGACACTAAGTATGAGCAGATGCAAAAGCGAGTTACCGAGGCCCTGCGATCGCACTTCCGACCTGAATTTCTCAACCGGGTTGATGATTTGATTATCTTCCACACCCTGAGTCGCAAAGAACTGGGTCAAATTGTCAGAATTCAAATTCAGCGAGTCAGTAAACTGCTAGCTGAGCAAAAAATTAGCTTGGTGTTATCCGAGGCCGCCCAAGATTATTTAGTTGATCTTGGCTACGACCCAGTTTATGGAGCCCGACCCCTAAAGCGGGCGATCCAGCGAGAGCTAGAAAACCCGATCGCCACCAAAATTCTAGAAAATGCCTATGTTCCTGGGGATGTGATTGAGGTCAACTGCGCTGAAGACGGTCTCTCCTTTGATAGCAAGCATACCGCCTCCGAACCCAGCGCCCCAGAAGTTTTAGCCCCTGAGACTGCGCAGCCATAGTTGCCCCGACAGCAACTGAAGCTTGGCAATTTGGTAGCACCTAAGCCGATAGCACCTGCGCCAGCCCTGTTAGCAAGCGCTGATTGTCTGTTGGGGTTCGCACTGCCACGCGAAAGTAGCGATCGCCCAGCTCAGGAAAGCTCAAGCAGTCCCGGATTAAAATCTGGTGATTTTTAAGCAGCTGAGCTTGCAACTGGGAGCTGGATGACTGAGAGTTGACCAGCAGAAAGTTGGCCGCCCCCGGATAGGGGATTAACCCCGGTAACTGACCCAGGCCCTGCATCAACTGCTGTTTAGCACTGGGTAGCCAGTGCCAGGTCTGATGTTGAAAGGCGGTATCTTGAAGGATAGCCTTGGCAGCAGCGATCGCCAAAGCATTCACAGCCCAAGGGTCACGCCACTGTTGCCAGCGCTGGAGTCGGTCAGGATGGGCGATCGCATAGCCCAGACGCAGCCCCGGCAAGCTATAGAACTTAGTCAATGAGCGCAAAATCACTAAATTAGGATAGTCCTGAACCACCGCCATCAAGCTCTGATCGGTTAGCGGCGGCAGAAAATCCATAAAGGCTTCATCCACCACAACTAAGGCAAACTGCGCTAGCAGCGGAAGCAGATCCTGCTTCCCAAACAAGGCCCCGGTTGGATTATGGGGATTGTTAAGCAAAAGCCCTTGATTGCTGTGACTTCTTGTTAGGGCAAGATCCAACCCTTGGCTTAGATCCAGGAGGTCCGATCCAGCTGGATTAGAAGACTTTACCCTAGTCAAATCAAGCGGACAGGCCACAACCCTTGCATTAAAGGCATTTAAGGCCCGCCGGTAGTCGCCAAAGGCAGGGGTAGTTAAATAGGTTGTCTCTAGGGCCGCAAGCTCACGACCCGCCCAGGTCAAGAGTTCGGCAGCGCCATTTCCTGGCAGAACCCAGTCTGGCGGCAGGCGATGGAATTCAGCCAAGGCTTGGCGCAGGGACTGATAGCGAGGATCAGGATAGGCTTTTAGATCCCCCAGATGAGCTTGAATGGCAGCGATCGCAGACGGGGGTGGCCCCAGGGGGTTAATGCTAGCAGAAAAATCCAGAATAGACTCAAGGGGGCAGTTAGCAAAGGCGGCTGCCCAGGCCAAGTTGCCCCCGTGAAAGGGTCGATTCAAAGTAAAAGTCCGTTGGCAAAAGGGCTTTATTTTTTGCCCTTGGCCGGTGGAGCCACTTTTTCCTTAAACAACTTGCCAGCAGAAAAGGCCGGAACCTTGGTTGCTGGGATCTCCATTTTGTCTCCAGTTTTGGGGTTGCGCCCTTCCCGAGCTTTGCGATCTCGAGGCTCAAATGAGCCAAAGCCGACCAGTGTTACTTTATCCCCCGAAGAGACGGCATCAACAATCGTTTCTAGCGCTGCAGAGAGAACTGCATCTGCTTGTTTTTTTGTCACAGTTGCCTTATCAGCAACTGCATCCACTAGTTCACCTTTGTTCATGGGGTTCACTCCAAATCAATTAAATAGTGTTTCCAGGTCGTTACTCAAGGGTCTAATTGACAGCTTGAGAGTTGAATTCGAGAGGTTTCAGCTCAAAATGGCTGAAAGTCCTATAATCTCGATTTTTCAATGCCTTATTCTAAGGGGTCTCAGCCCAATATGGATCGGTAAAACCTTTAAGATATATGGATTTCGGGAGTTTTTATGCATTTTTTGATCAAAATGTAAGAATTTATACTCAAATAATCCCCAAAATCGCCATAAACCTGGGATCAATTTCTTTCCTCTCCTAAGTTCGGCAGCCTCTAATCATTCTTGCCCTTACTCAGGGGCAGGAGATGGTGGGGCAGCATTCGGCGCTTTAAAGCTCACTTGGTCAACCGCCCCCGAGGCGCCAATCGGCTTAGCCTGCCCCCCGTCGGCGGTGACTAAAACAGCCCCAGCATTTCCGGAGTAAATGGTTAGGTTTTTTTTGGCAGTCCAGGTCCGCTTGGTCCCTGATGGCAAACTCCCCTCAAAGATTGATTTACCATCGGCAACCACCTCTAACCAAGATTCACCTTGCAGAGAAACACTTACCTTCAGCGGCTGAGTCCCTGGCGGCTTAGGCGTCGGCTTCTGCGGAGAAGTTGGAGTTTGGGCTGAGGGCTTGGCCCCCTGGGTGGGGGATGTGGGGGCCTTGGGAGTGCTGCTGGTTAAGTCAGCTGAACCTGGAGTGTCTGACGAGGAGGCGTTGAAGGGGGCTTTAGAAGCGCTATTTAGATAAGACAGCCCGACTCCGGCAGCGACAATCACAACAATATAAATCAGGTACAGATGCACAGGCCGCAACTGGGGAGATCGATACTCCCGATGCTCAGGCTTGGAGCTATAGGATAAAGCTCGGGTGGGCAAAGCACTGGCAAACTCAGCTCCATTAAGATCAAGGGCATCTGCAAACCGGCGAATAAAACCCTGGGTGTAGACCGGTTCTGGGAGTTGCTCAAATTCGCCTGCTTCGATCGCACCTAAGATCCGGGTCTGGATCATGGTTTTACCAGAGATCTGTTCTAAGGACAGGGATTTCTCTTCACGAATCTGCTTTAGCTTTGCACCCAGCTCAACGAGTTTTTCTACTTGGTCTGGTTCAAACTTAAGCATTCTCGTGCCTACCATCATCTGAAATACCCCCTGGTGAAGTCATAGCTTCTAATTTATTACCCGTCAAGGATTGGATCCAATCAAGCTCTTGCGTCTGGAGGGGACGATAATCCCCCTGAGGCAGTTCGGGAGCATGGGCAGGCTTTAGCTGAATTGGCCCGATCGCCGTTCGATGCAACCCTAGGACTGGATGTCCCAACTGCTTGGCAACTCGACGAATTTGACGATTTCTACCCTCTTGGAGAATCACCTCCAGGCAGGTTTGGGGTACTGTGCCCCCACACTGTTCTAAAACCTGCACCTGGGCCGGGAGGGTTAGCTGTTCTGCGAGGATTATCCCCTGCCGCCAAGCCTGCAACGCTGAGGCCGAGGGATGTCCCGCCACCCAAACCTGATAGGTCTTAGAGATATGGTGGCGAGGGTGGGTTAGACGATAGGTTAAGTCCCCATCGTTGCTCAGCAAAAGAGCCCCAGTCGTATTGAAATCCAGACGGCCCACTGGATGTAACCCCTGAGTTTGATAAAAAGAAGAAAGCAAATCTATCACTGTTGTCCGCCCTCGGGGATCAGCGCAGGTTGAGAGCGCCCCTACTGGCTTGTGCAGTAGTAAATAAGTTAGCTGGGGTCGCTGGCTGGCTTGAACAACCAAACCGTCTACCTCAATCAGATCCAGGGCCAAGTCCGCTTTTTGCCCGAGCTCAACCACAGCCCCATTCAACCGCACTCTCCCTGCTTCAATCATCTGCTCAGCCTGACGGCGGGAGGCAATCCCAGACTGGGAAAGAATTTTTTGCAGCCTTTCTTTCATCAAATCACTGCGAAGTTTCTGACCTTGAAGCTTTTATTAAAGATTTAATTGTATCGATATCACCCCTCGATCGCGCTAATAGTGCGATCAAATCGTAGAAATTATACACAAATGGGCTCTAAAAACTCCCAGGAGCGGGGTGGTCACTGGAGCCTGTTTCAGAGCCTGGCTGCCAGGGAAGAATAATTTGCAGCCAGGCTCCCCCGGTCTCCGGGTGATTTCTAGCACTGACAGAGCCGCCATGGGCTTCGATGATTTGCTGGACAATTGCCAAGCCCAGACCACTGCCCCCACTCACAGCGGGGCGCTGGCGCCCCTGACCCGAAGCCCCCGGCGTGGAATGGATTGCCGCACTGATTTTTTGACTCAGGTCCGGGTAGGAGGGCTTATTTGTTACTGTCCGCGTCCGGGCCGGATCTGCTCGGTAAAATCGCTCAAAAACATGGGGAAGGGCCTGTTCTGGGAACCCAGAACCAGAATCAATCACATCTACCTGTAGCCATTGCTGGGGCAGTGCTTGATCATCAGGTAAGTCCTGGTCCAGTTCTCTCAGGATGCGAGCTTGGACCCAAATGGTTTGATTCGACGGACTGTATTTAATACTGTTGTCCAGCAGGTTTAAGAACACTTGATAGAGCCGGGCTTCATCCGCCTGCAACAACAGAGAACTGGGGCCGGTGTAGTCCAACTGCAGGTTTTTTTCCCTGACCAGGGGGTCTAAATTTAGCCAGGCAGTCTGAATCAGTTGCGGTAAATCCAAGGTTTTAAGGCTTAAATTACTGGGCAATTTTAAGCTCAAGTGACTGAGTTCTAAAAGATCCTGAACCAGGGTGCTCAGGCGCACAGCCTCATTAATCAGCCGGTCTACCCAAACGCGCAAGGGGCTATCAACCCGCGACTGGAGAGTTTCTGCCACCAGGCGAATCGAGGTTAGGGGGGTTTTGAGCTCATGGGCTACATCAGAGGCCCAGCGATCGCGCTCTTGAGTCAAGGTCACCGCTTCTAAGCGATTTTCTAAAAAAACTCCTACCTGGCCGTCGCTAAGGGGAAAAGCCTCGGCCCGCAAAGGTATTTTAGGCGGCAAACCCCTTTGAGAATCAGGGGGACTTGGATGCAGCACCCAATCAGTTTGGCAAGGTTGTTGCAGGGTCCGGGCTGACTCGATCAACTGATCAAGCTCGTAGGAGCGGACAAATTCTAGTAACAAGCGGCGGCTGTTGGGGGCTTGCCTGCTCAGTTCAATGCCTAACAACTGGCGCGCCTGCTGATTGCTCCAGAAAAGTTGATTTTCCTCATCAACCTGCAAGTAACCCACGGGTGACTGCTGAAGAATGCTCTGCCAGCTTTGAACTTGGGCCTCTAGGTGCTGATGAATTTGCTGCTGCTGCTCAATCACCGCTGAGATGCGATGGAGAGAACTAAAAGAACGCGGCAGGGTTAACCGCTGTTGCTTAATCAGTTGCTTAAGTTGGGCTTTCAACCTGGCGTGATAGCCCCCCAACAATGCCAGGCCAACGGCTAGTCCGGCTAGAAACCCTAGAAGGCTCACCGATCACCTCAAGCTTACCTTAACCAAATCGATAGCCAAATCCCCGCACAGTCAACAGATACTGGGGATGACTGGGGTCTAACTCAATTTTTTCGCGCAACCAGCGAATGTGAACATCAACGGTCTTGCTGTCACCAATAAAGTCCATTCCCCAAATTTTTTCGAGCAGTTGTTCCCGCGACCAAACCCGGCGCGGATAGCTAATAAATAGCTCCAAAATCCGAAATTCCTTTGGAGACAGGTTGACCTCTGCCCCCCGGACAATCACCCGGCACTCCTGGGGATAGAGCAGAATGTCTTGAAATCTTAAAACTTCGACCTGCTCAGCTCCAGAGCGATGACGCCGCAGCATCGCCCGACAGCGGGCAATCAGCTCTCGCATCCCAAAGGGTTTGGTCAGATAGTCGTCGGCACCGACCTCTAAACCCACCACGCGATCGGTTTCGCTTCCCTTGGCACTGAGGATTAGGATCGGGAGATTATATCCTTCCCGGCGGATCAGGCGGCAAAAATCTAACCCATTCACCCCCGGCAGCATCAAATCCAGGATAATCAAATCAACAGCCGCTTGATCTTCCCTGGGGGTTTGGGGGGTGTTGTGGACAATCTCTAGGGCAGCACGGCCATCGCCGACCGCCAGGACTTCGTAGCCTTCTTGTTCTAGGGCCAGGGAGATTGTTTCTCGAATTAAGTCTTCATCTTCAACGATTAAAATCCGCCCTGGATTAGGCGGCCGTTGACCCAGGTGAGGGGCACTCGCTTCTGTTAATAACATAAAAGACTTGGCTGGGCGATATTTACACACCAGGGGCATCTTATCATTTGGGTTTGTCCCTA
>JBGTDP010000203.1:0-7537 GCA_041748255.1 Thermosynechococcaceae cyanobacterium
CCCGGTTGGATTGTCCGAATCGACCGATTGGTGAGGATGTAATACTTGCCAACTTTCGTATGGGAGTCTCGGACATCCTGCTTCTCAAGCACTTGTGATGTTTTGGGATCTCGAAGGGTGGTCAGAAAGTGGGCAGTCAGATACCCCTCCGGCGGTCGCACAAAGCCTAGGGCATCCACCGTGACTGCCACATCCCCCATGACCCGATTTACCTGGATAATTTTTTGACCTCGGACTTTGAAGTGGGAGTCCATTTGATCCCCAACCTCTTGAATTTTGATTGCTCCGGTCTCGTCTGTGCCAGTAGATTGAAAGCTATTTTGCCCGTGCAGTTGCTCAAAAGGCACCGAGCGACGATGAATCACTTCCATTTGCACCTGGTTTTTGACCAGTTGGGTGACTGCTTCATTATCAATATCCGTAACGCTGTTGATCCCGGCAACCTGGACACTTAAATCTGGCAAGACTTTGACAATCCCATGAAATAAATCTTGGTTGAACCGCAAAGACACTTCGCTGCGATAGCCAGGGAAGTCTGAATCCCAGGTGTAGCGATGGTCATAGGCATTGCGAAAAATCTCCTTGGGCGCGGCCTCCGCTATTTGAACAGCAGGGGTCTGGAGGGTTGCTGCTGCCCCAGTCTGGGGCAAACTCAGGATTCCAACTATGAACAGGATCAAGCTCACCCCCAAGCAGAGGAGGTGCTGGGGCAAGTTTTGGTGGCGGCTCAGCAGATTCATCAAATCTCTTAACTCCCGGTGTTTAACCTATCGCTGCCGAAGCAGTGGCGGCAACTATACAGATATAGATCCTGATTGAAACCAACCACAAACTCTTAGTAGAAATCATAAGACGGCTTGCTGGGAAGAACTTACTGCGCTGAGGATGATTAACTTTAAAAGCCTAACTTCTGCTGACAATCCCAGACCACTGCACCTGCTTTTGGTTATCTCGACGGTATGAGAAGAAATTTTTGGGATCCTGGTAGGTACAGTGAGGAGCGATCGCAATTTGGCTTGGGGCAATGCCAATTCCTTCTAGCTGCAGGGTATTAACTCGCCGCACATCCAAGCGCACATGACCGGGGTAATCATCAGGGAGAATTGGAGAGTGGGGGAGCTGACGGAGCATCTGTAAAATCGAGTCTGGATCCTTTGTCTGTGCCAATACAGAAGCGCCAACCTCAGCCGCAACCGCTGCCGATACCTGGTAAACCTCCCCGGCAATGGCCGGACCTAGGGCAATTCGCAAGTTTGTCAAATCACTTCCCTGGTTCTGAAAGCGAGCGATCGCCAAAGGTAGAATCTTGGCAGCGGTTCCTCGCCATCCAGCATGAACTGCCGCCACCTGACCAGTTTGGCGATCGCCAATCAAAATTGGGGTGCAATCGGCAGTGCAAGACCAGACCGCTTGATTGGCCTGATCTGTCAGTAAGCCGTCTGCAGCGGACATAGAACTCTCATCCGCTTCCAGAGGCAACGGAGCCTGATCAGCTTTTATTTCAGAAGCAGTCAGAACTCGGTTGCCATGCACCTGTTTGACCCGGTAGGCTTGGGCAGTGGGTTGTAGGACAGAAGTTAATTCTTCAGGCGATCGCGGCCAAAAGTGCTGAGTAAAAAAGCCATGTTTCCAGGGTTCTAGCAGGCTACAAGTTAGATAGGGCAACTCTTTCCAAGTATGCCAATGCCAGGTATGCATGAAGATGTGGGATAGCAAGGATAATACTTAAGGATGACAACCATCCTAGACTCAACCCCCATGCTAGCTTGCTGGATTGATTGCAATGCCTTAGGGTCTGAATCAAGTGAGCTTTGATCAACAACAGTTCAACCAGTTTTTACAGACCCGCTGGTTTGGACGCCCGCTTTATTGTTTTGAAAGCCTTGCTTCGACTAATAGCACTCTCTGGACATTGATTGACCAAGGGGCAGGGTCCGGAACCGCTGTGATTGCGGCCCAACAGCAGGCGGGCCGGGGCCAGTGGGGCCGAACCTGGCACTCGCCCCCTGGAGGCCTATACCTTTCCTTAGCCGTGATTAGCCACGGCAATCCAGTCTTGATCGGGACTGGCTCTGAAATCACCGCTGCCCAAGCGGCACAACTTACCTTATGTAGCGCCTGGGGAATCGCTACGATGCTGCGAAACCTGGGAATTGCAGTTTCGCTGAAGTGGCCGAATGATCTACTGGTCCAGGCGCGGAAGCTGGGGGGGATTTTGACTGAAACTCGGCTGCATCAAGGCAAGGTTCATACTGCTGTAGTCGGAGTGGGCCTAAATTGGAGCAATTCTGTACCTGCCTCAGGAATTAATCTGCAAACCATCCTGAGTGAACGAGAACAACCGCTACAACTAGATTCCCTGGAATGCTTGGCGGCAGTAATTCTTAAGGGACTAGAAGCGGGATACTGCTACTGGCAAACCGCAGGTGCTGAAGCGCTACTAACGGCCTATCTCTCTCTGCTCCAAAATCTTGGCGATTCCGTAGACGTGGATGGCCGTCCCGGCAAAGTAGTTGGCGTAGCAGTCAATGGTGATCTGCGAGTTCAGCTTGATCTGTCGGCAGCTACCTTGTCTGGAATAGAAACTAAATTAGAAATTAATTGTCCCCCTGGTTCCATCCGTTTAAGAACTAGCGTATGATTGCCCTAATTATCTCAGATCGATAACGTCAGGTTAAGAACAGTATTAACCAAGTGAGTATATAATCCAAAACCTCAAGTTGTACTAGGACCAGCTCAAGCGCAAGTAAAGTTTCTGTCGAACTGTTTGTTCAACGCTGGCATAGAAGCTCTATTTGCCGCCTCTCAGATGGATTACTCTAGGCTTGAGTGTTTCGAAAATTGCTCCAGACCTCTTTAGATTGACTTCAACCTGTGAGGAGATATCCAAGTTTATGACCCAGCAACTCAAGTCTGCCTCTCCACTTAAACTCTTACCCCTGCTGGTCTTGGTGCAGTGGCTAGGAGTAACTGGGAGCATCAGCGCCCTTGATCCTGCTGCGGCCCAGGCAGTGACAAACTCTGCAGAAGCACCAGCAGCAACCCCTGAGCAACCTCTAGACCCCCCTGGGGCGGTTTCCACCAACGCTGCAGACTTAGAAACGGTAACACCTGCAGTCTCAACGTCTAGTGCTTATCCTGCTGCGGAGCCAGTCGTTGCCTCAGTAGCCCCTATTGAGCAAGAACTCCCAGCCCAAGAACCGATAGCAGCCCCGGTTGCCTCTATAGCTGAGCAGCAACCGCTAACTCAAGAACCGTCAGCAGCTTCCGTTGCCTCCAAAGCTGAGCAAGAATCGGTAGCGACTGTGATAGAAGCACCTACCCCTCAGCCAGGGCCTGTCGTGACAACAGCAACGGGGAAAACAACTTCTGAGCCTACCCCTAAAAAGGCAGTGTTAGCCCTAGAGGAAGCAGCCACAAAAGCAACAGCTACTGAAGCAGCAGCTCAGGAGCCGATTAAATTTGAGGCTCCTTTCGCCAAGGAACCCCTAGTCCCGGAAGCAGCTCCAGCGGTTACGCCCTCACCTTCCTCAACAGACGTTGCTGCAGAATCTAAGTCTGAAGCTAACAGTGAGAGTAGTGCCTACATTGACACCACTGACTATAGTATCGGGGCTACGCAACCAGAACCTGCCCAGCCTAGCCAGGTTGTTGTGACTGATCGCGCCACTGGCTGTCAAGCCAGCTTTCAAGGCCAGGGCGTTCTAGGTAGTCTGTGTGGTGCTTCTTCCCCTGCTCCAGCCAGAGAAGCTGCGCCTACTCCGGCAAGAATGGTCTACACCAATTCAGGGGCAGGGGATGAAACAGCCGGAACCGAAGTAAACCAAAACCAGTTCGAAGCTACGGTAGAGTCCCCTGTGCTGCCAGCGCCGCCTGAGCAGTCAGTTTCTAGTACTCCATCAACCCGAGTTGCCTTCACAGGAGCAATTAGCAGCCCTGCCCCATCCCAGCAGGTAAGTCATCCTCAGTACACGACGGCTGCTGTTCCCAGTGGTTATCGCTTGATGAAACCGCTAAAGTGGCTGGTTCCAGCGATGGGCCGTTTTATGTTTCCCCTCCCGATTCCGGCCCCGATTAGCTCTGCCTTTGGCTGGCGCATCCATCCCCTGAGTGGAATTTCTAGTTTTCATTCTGGTACTGATCTGGCAGCTCCCATGGGAACGCCTGTCTTAGCAGCTGATTCCGGCAAGGTTTTGGCTGCAGACTGGTTAGGAGGATATGGTCTCTCAGTGCTGATGGAGCATAACAAAGGACAGGAAGAAACTCGCTATTCTCACCTTTCTCAACTCTTAGTAAGACCTGGTCAATGGGTCAAAAAAGGAACTGTGATTGGCTTGGTAGGTAGCACGGGAAATTCAACAGGCCCGCACTTGCATTACGAACTGCTCCAAGCCACCTCTGAAGGAATGGTTGCCGTAGATCCAGGAGAGCAATTGCAACAGAGCTTAGCTCAGTTGGTCAAAGCATTGCAAACTGCTCAGGCCAAACCCCAAAAGTCTAATAATCAAGGATAAAAAGCGCTTTGGGGCGACCCTTGCGTGGAGTCGCCCGGCCCCTTATTTATTGGGCTGCGGGGTCATCCGCAGGTAGGGTTTAACTTCGTTGTAGCCTTTGGGGAACTTCTGTTTGAGTTCCTCAGGGTCTTTGATCGAGGGCACAATCACACAGTCTTCCCCATCTTTCCAGTTAGCGGGCGTGGCAACGCTATGGTCATCCGTTAGCTGCAGAGAATCAATCACCCGTAACAGCTCATCAAAGTTGCGTCCGGTGCTGGCAGGATAGGTGAGGGTCAACCGGAGTTTTTTGTTGGGGTCAATGATAAATACCGAGCGGACGGTCAAAGTATTATTGGCGTTGGGATGAATCATGTCGTAGAGGTCAGATACCTTACGATTTGGGTCTGCCAAGATTGGATAGTTCAAACTGGCACTCTGGGTCTCTTCAATATCTTTAATCCAACCCATGTGGGAATCGACATCGTCAACGCTCAAGGCCAATGCCTTAATATTGCGCTTGTCAAATTCCGGCTTTAACTTGGCAACAGTCCCTAGCTCGGTTGTGCAGACAGGGGTATAGTCAGCGGGGTGGGAGAACAATATTACCCAGTTATCCCCAGCCCAGTTGTAAAAGTCAATCTCACCCATACTGGAAGCCTGGGTGAAGTTAGGCACTGTATCGCCTAATCGTAGCGCCATGGTAGAGCTCCTTTTTGTAATCCTTAGGAAGTGTTGTCTCCTATCAATCATGCCATAAACCCCGGTTCTCCGGTCGGGATATAGTTCTTTATTTTTCTCTAGAGATTTTCTTCACCTCCTCGGCCTGAAACCGTTGGTCTGCCTTGACCACAGATGGGTATAAACTAAAACTTGTGACCGTTGGAGCAGCGGCCTTACACAGCCTGATGTCACTTAAACTTGCGGGCAATCAGTGTGGTCACTAATCTTTCTACTTGGTAAGAAACTGCTGGCTTATAAGCACTTTTAATCCACAACATCAGGTTGTAATGAACAGTTTCTTCTAGAGTTTACTGAAACAATGAAATGCCGATGGGCAGACTCTTAAGGCGTTTTTATGGCAATCTCTGACATTGTTCAGTTCTTTGTTGTCAAGAAAGTTTCTGCCCTACAAGCAGGGATGGATTTCGCCCCCATCTTTTTTATTTAGAATCTTAATCTGAGGAGTTATAATGACTAGCCTGCAAGGGTCCTGGCAGCATCTGCTGTTACCGTTCCAAACCAACCCCAACTCTTCCGGGAAGTTCAACCATTCTCTTATTAAGCCGCTGATGGTGGCAGTCAACCTGGCGATCGCCACTGCTGGAGTGCTGACATTCGAATCTGCGCCGGCAGTGGCGCGCACCTATCAAGTCCAATCCACCCCTGAAAATGTGATTTGGGGAGAGCTCTTTAAGCCAAACAGCAAACCAATTCTGCGGGTCAAATCCGGCGATCGCGTGATTTTACAAACCATCTCCCACGAAGGCATCCTGCCCGATCAAGGAGATACCGTCAAGTTCCTGGGCCAAGGCGGGATTCCAGAGAATCCGAACGCTAGAATTCCCCAGAATCAAGTCTTAGCCGATCAGCTGAAAGTCAAGGCCCAGGTCAGTAAATCCGGTCCCGGCCCCCACGTGATCACCGGGCCTATCTATGTTGAAGGTGCAGAACCAGGGGATGTTTTAGAAGTCAGAACCCTAAAAATTGATTATCGCGTACCCTATGGGGTGATTTCTAACCGGCACAGCAAAGGCGGATTACCGGGAGAATATCCAGAAAATAATGCCCAATTTTCTCCAAGGTGATTCCCTTAGATACTAAGCGGGGTGTAGGGATTTTCAACCCACAGAACAATTTACCGCCCATAGAAATTCCTTTAGATCCGTTTATGGGGATTATGGGTGTGGCCCCGGCAGATCCAGCAGAGGCGGTTAACTCAATTCCGCCGGGCAAGTACGGGGGCAATGTTGACATTAAGTTACTAGGCGTTGGTTCAAGTCTTTACTTGCCGGTCCAGGTACCAGGAGCCCTGTTTTACTCTGGTGATCCCCACTGTGCCCAAGGCGATGGCGAGATTGCCCTGACCGCGATTGAATGCTCTACAACCCCAACCTTTGAGCTAATTGTCCATAAAGACATGAAGCTCAACACTGGCCCGATGGGTGAAACCAAAGATGCCTGGATCTCCATTGGCTTAGATAAAGATTTGAATGAAGCCATGAAAAAATCCATCCGAGAGTACCAGCAAATTGTGAATCAAAAGTATGGAATCACCAAGCAAGATGCGCTGATGTTTGGCAGTGCCATCATTGATTTTGGGGTCTCTCAAGTGGTGGATATCGTTAAGGGCGTTCACGGAATTATCCCCAAGCAGTTGTTTGAGAAATTGCAAACAGAACCAGGATCTAAGGGTTCTCAATAGCTACGTGACTCCTCGTTACACTTTTGGAGACAGCAGGGGTTAGAATTTTAGCCCTCGCTAGAGTTGTAGAAAAAACTTAGATTTTTCAAATCCGGTGACAACTGCCTCGAAGTCAGCTATATTGAATGGTGTGAGGAGCGAACCAGTGGGGACATCGAGACGAAACACGGCCAGTCGTCGATGTCCTTTCTGATTTTAAAGGGATGATCCCGATCCCTTTGCAGAAAAGCTTTTCTCTCAAAAAATTCTTTAATTGCTGCTATGCTCTGATCGCTACATCCGGGGCAACCCAGCAGAAATATACTACATTGCTGTCTGCGATGTTTGGGGTTTAGATTATTGCTCCCCACGCTGATCTTCATTACTGCTTCTAGACTTCGAAGTTCTATTTGAGCAATAAACGGGACTGCTAAGTTTGACCAACGTCAGTTGAAGAAACTTCAGGCTATCCATTAGCTAGAGGAGAGACTGCTACTAGGCGGCGTTGCTGAAAGTATAATGTTTTTCTTTAGAATGGAGAAAACACCGTATCCTGTTCTAGCTCAAATGAACTGCCCCCACTGTAACGCCACAGAGGTTGCC
Organism: Thermosynechococcaceae cyanobacterium; assembly: GCA_041748255.1. GTDB lineage: Bacteria > Cyanobacteriota > Cyanobacteriia > Thermosynechococcales > Thermosynechococcaceae > JBGTDP01. The sequence continues at coordinate 7,501 of JBGTDP010000203.1, forward strand.
AAAAACGGTCATCGTAAAGGACGGCAATGCTACAAAT
>JBGTDP010000204.1:0-2537 GCA_041748255.1 Thermosynechococcaceae cyanobacterium
TGCCGACATAGCAAAGTCGGCGTTCTTCCTCTAGGGCAGCAGCATCGTCTAAGCAACGGAAGTTGGGAAACAGACCCTGCTCCAGACCGACTAAAAAGATCACCGGAAATTCCAAGCCCTTGGCGGCGTGCAAGGTCATTAGGGAGACGGCGGTTTGTCCCTCTTGTAAGTTATCCAAATCAGAGGCCAGGGAGGCATTCTCTAAAAAAGCACTCAAACTGGTGGTTTCATTTTCTTCTTCAAACTGCAGAACTGCATTGTAGAGTTCCAGGACGTTTTGCAGGCGTTCTGTCGCTTCATCGGTACCCTGGGCTTTGAGATCCTCCAGGTAGCCAGAATCTTCCATGATTCCCTGAACAATTTGGGAGGCAGGCAGGGTCTCAACCTGGGCTTGGTAGTGGGATACCATCTGCACAAACTTGTGGATGGCATTGGCTGCCCGACCCGCCAAGGTTTTAGCTGAGGTTTCATCGCTGAGAATTTCCCACAGAGGCACCCCGAGTTCCTGGGTCGAAAGGATCAGCCGATCCAAGGTGGTTTTGCCAATACCCCGCCGGGGGGTGTTGATCACCCGTTTGAGGCTGACCGTATCTGCTGGATTGACGATCAGCCGCAGGTAGGCTAAAACATCCTTAATTTCCCGGCGATCATAAAATTTTAAGCCCCCCACCACCGTATAAGGCACACCCCAGCGGACCAGGGATTCCTCAAAGGCCCGGGATTGGGCATTGGTGCGATAGAGGATGGCAAAGTGACCCCAATGGGATTCGGGGTGCTGGTGCTCTAGGGTGCGAATTTGCTGGATCACAAATTCAGCTTCTCGAATTTCATCATCGGCGCGGTGACAATAAATCGCCTCTCCAGCCCCGCGCATCGGCCTGAGAACTTTATCAATCCGTTCGGTGTTATTTTCAATTAAATGGTTGGCAACTTGAAGAATATTTTGGGTCGAACGGTAGTTTTCCTCCAGCTTGACCATGGTTCGGGTATCGTCATCGGCTAGGCCGTCCCCAAAGTCCTGTTGGAACCCCATCAGAATCGTAAAGTCTGCCATCCGAAACGAGTAGATTGATTGATCGGCATCCCCGACCACAAAAATCGAGCGGTGCTGCCAATCTTGAAAGCGCTGAGAGTCTTCCCCATTGGTGACCAATAGTCGGATCAGATCGTACTGGGTGCGATTGGTATCTTGATATTCGTCGACTAAGATGTGGCGAAACTGTTGATGCCAGTAGGCTAAAACCTGTTCGTTTTGGCTGAGTAAATTCACTAGCACCAGGACTAAGTCATCAAAATCAAGGGCATTGTTGGCTGCTAGGGCGCCTTGATAGAGACTGTAGACATTGGCAATCACCCGCCCCCGAAAATTGGGCTGATTTTCTTCCAGGGCCTGGGGAGACCAGCTTTGATTTTTGGCATTGCTAATCGCGTAGCGCACCGAGCGGGGCTCAAACTTGCGATCGTCTAGATTGAGCTGGTTAATGACAATGTCCTTGACCAGGCTTTGGGCATCGGACTCATCAAAGATAGAAAAATTGCGATTCCAGCAGCGGCCTTGGTCATCCTGGTATTTCTCAATCTCCAACCGGAGGATGCGGGCACAGAGGCTGTGAAAGGTGCCAATCCAAAGATTTTTCGTGATGGCCTTATAAACCTGCGATCGCAGCTTGGTTTGCTGGTAGGGAGCCAACAACTCTAAAGGCTTGCCATACTCAGCTTGAGCCTGGCGATCGGCAAACAACTTCTCAATCCGTTCCTTCATTTCTCGGGCCGCTTTGTTGGTGAAGGTCACAGCTAGAATATTCTCTGGATTAACCTGGTGGGTCAAGACCAGATTGGCAATCCGGTAGGTCAAAGCCCTGGTTTTCCCAGAACCTGCCCCAGCAACAACTAGCAAGGGACCGCAGAAGTGCTCAACAGCTTGCCGCTGAGAAGAATTAAGGTGGCTGAGAAAATCAATGGTTTGGGTCATGAGTGCATAATAGCAAGCGGTTTCATCAAAGCTACGCAGCCAGGTTAGCCAAGCTAAACTTTTTGCTGCCAGCTACTGCCAATCACCCCCTAGAGAATTGGATCATATCAGCTTAAAATTACAGTGGCAGTGCTAGCTTGACAAAGCATTTTTAGCACTGGTGAACTGACTCTTTCATAGTGAAACCTGAGGCTTGAGTTATGGGTGAATCGAAGCGGCGCAAACAATCCCTAGGCGAAAAGTATGGTCAAGATCAACCGATCTTTTCTCGGTTGCCGATCACCAAAAAGCAAGGGGAGCAGTTTGTGAAATGGACAACCAAGGGGGCCTGGATTGGGATTGGGCTGTTGATTGGTGGATGGGTGACCGTGCGATTTATTGGACCCAGTTTTGGCTGGTGGCAGGTCTACTAATCAAAATTGCTCTGGCTTGCTGCCAGCCTGGCAGCAAGCTTCAAGATGCTATACTTCAATTTTGGCATCCGGCGGCATAGCCAAGTGGTAAGGCAGGGGCCTGCAAAGCCTTTATCCCCAGTTCGAATCTGGGTGCCGCCTTTTAATCTTTT